>DEHT01000002.1 GCA_002352045.1 Chitinophagaceae bacterium UBA2793
GCTTATAAATATGCTGAAAGCAAGGGTGTGCTATTGGTAACTGCAGCAGGCAATGCTCATAAAAATGTAGATGAAGAAGCCAGCTTTCCAAATCCAAATTATTTAAGTGGTGGAAAAGCAAGCAATGTAATTACCGTAGGTGCCAGTGGTAATGAAAAAAATGGTGGCTATACCGCCAGCTTTAGCAACTATGGTAAAAATAATGTGGATGTATTTGCACCGGGTGTAGGTATTTACTCTACCATTCCGGGTGGTACTACTTATGGCAATGCAAGTGGAACCAGTATGGCTTGTCCGCTGGTAGCAGGTGTAGCAGCTTTTATTTGGCAACACTATCCTAAACTTTCTGTACAACAGGTAAAAGAAGCCATTGAAAAAACCACTACGGCTCCGGGAGAAAAAGTAAATAAACCCGGTACCGATGAGAAAGTTGAGCTAAGTGAAATTTCAAAAAATGGTGGTATTGTAAATGCAAATGCGGCTGTACAATATGCAGCTAAACTTTCAGAAAACAAAAAAACAAGCTTACCAAAATCGACTTTCAAAAATAAAAAGAACGGTTAAACCTTAGTTTGAATTTTATACAAAAAGGCTGTATCAAATTTTATTTTGATACAGCCTTTTTATTTGAAGCACTTGTACCGAAATACATTAAAACAACACGAAACGAATTTATATTTTTCCCATGTTGATTTAAAACGAAACCCATTATTATAGACCAAATTATTTTCGTAAAATGTTGCCGATATTGTATAGGGATGATAGTTGTTTAAACCAAGCTTGTATCAAGAGAGAAGCGAATTGTGGAGACATTGTTCTTTTATCGAAGGTTCCGATCCATCGAAACAAATATCCAATCACTGTAACTCAATTTATGAAATAGAAATTTAGTTTTTTGCTATATCATTTTTGTAACTGTAATTTCCATCACACATCGGCTACAGTCTTTTTCTTTTTTCGCTATTTTCCGGCAATCGGTATTAATGCCAACCTAAATACCCCGAATGGGGTTCAACTTGAATAACCATCGGTATCACCGATGGATAAATGATGCAGTTGTGTTTTATTGAACCCTTACAGGGTTCAACTTATATTTCGCCATTTTTATACCATGAGTTTCACTCATGGTTATTCAAATTGAAGCCCTTCGGGCTATGTTACACAACTTGGTAGTTTCCTTCAATCATCTGCAAAAATTTGGAATATATGGTTGAAAATTGGAACTGTAATTTTTCCATCACTCAATATTTAAGCCTTTATTCTATTTTCTCTAAATTTTGCCAATCTGTATTAATCTTTCATTGCAATTAGCATCCATCTACTATCGGCTTCACTATATTGAAGTGTAACCGAGCCATTGTTGATGGTACTGAGGTTTACTCCACCAGCTAATGTATTAATCCTGTTTACAGGTGTAGATGCACTGCCGGATTGATCCACAATAAGCATATTGGTACCGGTTTGATTAAAGATGGTAATTATTTTTCCGTCAACTCCGCCTTGAATTCCATCAATGGCAAAATTTATATTTGGGCCAATTACTTTTATAAAACTAAATTTTCCTGCATTCAAATCGGAGTTTAAACCATTAACTAAAGTAATCACATTTTGACGGTAGGCTAAATCGCCCTTAATATCCAAATTTGCTTTTGGTTGTATATTGTTTATTCCGGTATTACCATTTTGTAAAACTGTTACTGCATTATTACGTGCATTATGGGCTGTTCCATTACCTACTTGAAAAATTCGGTTGCCTTGGTCAATGGATGTTAGGCTTCCATTATAAGTGGTGTCATTGAATAAGCCCAAGGCAGTACATCCATAATTTTTTGCATAAACCGAAACCCCACTTGCTAATGATAAGGTACCTCTTGAAATAGAGCCAGAGCCAAATGCCATAGAACTATTGCCCGTAGCTTCCGTATAATTGCCCAATGCAATCGAATGATTGCCCTGTGCAGAGGTATATGAGCCCATTGAAATGGAATGTACTCCAAAGGCATTTGCAAATTCTCCCCTGGCAAAAGAATATTGACCGGTAGCAAGACAGGTATTTCCAATAGCAGTTGAAAAATCGGCACTGGCATTAGATTGTAAACCTAAAACAGTACTATATAAACCCGAAGCAGTACTATTATTTCCAAAGGCCTTTGCATAATCGGCTGTTGCATTACATTGAAAGCCCAATACCTGACTAAATAATCCGGAGGCAATTGAACTTTCTCCAAAAGACCATGAGTGATTTTTTGTTGCCTGTACCATTTTGCCCAAAGCAAATGTGTGCGAACCTGAAGCAATACTATTTTCACCGTGTACAAAACTGGCAAAACCTAAAGACTTATTGTAGTGACCAAATGCAACAGAAAAATTTCCGTTTGAAGTATCAGCATTACCTATACTTAGCGAATATGCCCCAAAAGCCATACTGTTATATCCCGAAGCGAAAGAATAATTACCGATGGCGGTATTGTTACCCCCAAAACATACCGACGATTCACCCGTTGCATTTGTAAACGCTCCTCCTGCAAATGAATAATTTCCTACAGCTTTAGGACTATATCCTGCGGCAAATGAATATAAACCAATACTATCTTTATTCCATGAAGTAGAAAAAGCATACCCGGTTCTAAAAGCAGCTTTTCCCGGATACCACATCATTCGCCTTCCAGAGTTACTAATTGGTGGCTCGCCAGGTTGTGCAGGCACATTGCCAAATGCCGTAAATACTACGCTACTATCTGCAACATGTAGTTTTGCCAAAGGAGAAAATGTTCCAATACCAACATTTCCCGTTTGTGCATTACTTATCAAAAAAGTAAAAAAGACGGTTGAAATAAGAAGTGCTTTTTTCATCGCAATAAATTTTATACAATAAAATTGCAAACAATGAAAAAGAGATTGTTCACCCGGCCGGGTGATTATTTAAGCATGTATTCTCTAAGGCGTTGAATTACCTGCAAGCGAGTGTTGGCATCTATTTTTAAATAGATATTTTTTAAATGAGTCTTTACTGTATTGATAGTAATGAAATTTTTTTCGGCAATTTGAGTATTGGTCATGCCCCGGTAAATTAATTGAGTAATTTCAAATTCTCTTTCCGAAAGTTGGGCATGTATATTTTTATTTATTTTATCGAGGTTCAACTGTGGTAAATCATGATTTTTTTCAAACGCATGGTTGCTGATGGCTATTGAGAGCGTAGCTAACAAAGTTTTTTCGTTAAACGGCTTTACAATATAGCCATAGGGCTTTACCACTTTTGCTCTTTCAAGGGTATTTTTATCGGCATAAGATGTAAGAAATAAAAAAGGAATTTGATAATGTTCGTTTATGGTTATTGCTATATCAATACCATCTTTATTACTCTCCAGGTTAATATCTAAAATAACGGCATCGGGTGTATTTGTTTTTAATTGTTCCAGTGCTTCATCGCAATCATAGGCAATGGCGCATACTTCAAAATCGTAGTTGTTGAGATAAATGGATATGTTTTCCGCAATTACCGGTTCGTCTTCTACAATTAATATTTTATAGCGGTTCATGCTGTTTTAAATTTTGAAATATACATTTCAATCACAGCACCATTGGAATTGTAAATTTCCAATTTCGCTTTTAGCTTTTGAGCAAATGCTCTTATCATTTTCATTCCAAAGGATTTTCCCGAATTCAGGTTTAAATCTGCCGGAAAGCCGTGGCCATTGTCCTGTACTTTCAAGTGCAATTGGTTAGTTTTTTCTAACAACAAAATACTCAGTTCGCCATTCTTTATTTGTTTAAAGGCATATTTAAAAGAGTTGCTTATAAGTTCGTTTAGTAGCAAACCCAGTGGTATCATTGTATCTACATCGAGATTAAGGTCGGCTATATCCAAATTAATTTTAACCTTGTCGCTGTTAATATTATAGGAATCGGATAGGGTTTGAACCAGGTTTGTAACATATTCTTTCAGCTTTATACTTTTTATATTGCCTTCGCTGTATAGATTTTGGTGAATGAGTGCCATACTTTGAACCCGGTTTTTTCCTTCCTTTACTGCCTCGTGTGCCTGTACATTGCTTATGCTGTGGCTTTGTAAATCTAACAGGCTGCTTACTACCTGTAAATTATTTTTAACCCTATGGTGAATTTCCTGCATCAATACTTCCAATTCATTGGCTTGCTTTTGAATAAGTACATTTTTCTTTTTTTGCTTTTGGTAAAGCGAAAAAATTATCAATCCGGAAAGCAAAAAAAGAACAGCACCTCCAAACAGCATCCATTTTGCTTGTCGTTCTTTTTTTACATGGTTGGCCTGCAAAAGGTTTTCACGTGCGAGTGCCTGCTTCAATTCTTTTTCTTTCTTTAACTTTTCTTCTTTAATGTTATTCTCTGTAGCCAGCAAATAACTATAAGCTTGTTCACTTTTTACAACTGAATCCATCAATGTATTTTTTTGAAGCAACAATTGCACATTTTTTTGTTGCTCATCTAAATTCATTTCTTTGAGCAGGTTTTGTGCAAACAAGGCTTTACGCTTATCCACTTCTCGTAACAGTTGTATAGAATCACTCAATGCCTGAACCTTCAACAGTTCTATCTGCTTACTGTTGAGCTTATTTTTTGAGCTGAGCAAATCAATTTCCTGCTGTTGTTTTATAGAATGGTATTTTGATTCCAACTCCTGAATTTTTACCTGCCGTTGCCTATTACTAATGCTATCGGTAATTATAAATAAATAATCCGATTGTTTAATGGCTTCTTCAATATTTCCGGTTTTCATCATCAAGCGAAATAATGACTTACTATATACCAGATGGTTCGATAAATCATCGTTGGTTGCCGTAAGCGTTACACTTTCTCTCATATATGGTAAAGAAAGTTCCGGATGATTATCCTTTTCATAGATCAACGAAATAATGCCCGACACAAAAGCTGCGTTCATTTTTTCCCCATTTAGTAAAAGAGACGCTTTTACATTGTTTAGAAAAATTATTTTTTCATCATTGGAGAGTTTATCTAAATCCGCAAAAATAAAATTATGTACGGGGTTCAACATTTGAGAGGGTTTGCTTTTACTGTAAAACTCAATTTTCTCTTTTAAGTAAAAACTGTATTTCTCAGAATTTTTGCAATGCGAATAAAAAGAAGTTATATAATTGAGCATTACTGCATGATCCATTCTTACGCCTTTCTCCTTCGTTAATTTATACGCCTTTAAAAAATAATCTTCGGCAACTGAAAAATTTCTGATGCTTTTGAAAAGCTCGCCCATTTCGGCATAAACCTGCCAGCATTTGTAAGGATCTGCTGCTAAATATGCTTTCTCCGATTCGGTAAAATAAATGTGCGCAGAATCCTGCTGATTGAGCCGAAGGTAACAGCGGGCAAGAAAGTAATAACAATAACCTTTTAACGATAAATTATTATGCTGATCAAAAAATGAAACGGAAATTTTAAGCTCATTTAAGGAATGCTTGTAGTTATTTTTTAAAAATAAGAATTGGCCAAGCATTCCAAAATAACGGCTTTTTGTTAATGCATTGCCTTTCTCTAATACAAAGGGTTTGGCTTTTTGGAGTATTTGAATGGCACTATCCGATTTTCCTTTTCTAACCATTCCCCTTGCCAATGTAAAAACAGAATCTGCTTTTTGTTCATTGGATAAATTACTATTTATAATACCGGTAATATCCTGTGCAGTACTGTACAGATACATCAGTAAGAAAAATATAAAGAAAGTAAATCGTTGCATCCTTTCTGTTTCGAAACTAAATTTATAAAATATAAATTAAAATTAATTTCGAAATCAAGCATAGCACTCACCCAACAGGGTGAATACCGTCTATTATAATATTGCTTAGTTCTTTTTTTGTAATTGCGCTAAATATAGCGCAGCCGAGTTATAGTATTTCTCAAACATACAGATTGGAGGTTTTATTTCAATTATAATAAATTTAGAATTGATAACACAGAGTATTGGAGGAAAGCTTGCCCTTGATATTTTTTAAGCAAAGCTTTGAATCAAAATACCAAAAATCACCCGACTAACTACTAACTACTAACTACTAAATACTAAATACTAACTACTTATACTCATACACAATATAACCCCAGGGTTCTATGTTGAATGTATGCTTCGTATCTATCTTTTCGTTCACAGCCATAAAAACATTGTAAGGTTCTCCATTTATTACAGCGTCATCAATACTAAACTTTTGTTCTTGTTTCGAAAAATTTAAAATCACCACAACTTTTTTTCCGGCCTTTTCTCTTACATAGGCATATACTGCATTATTGTTGCTACTGTTTAGTCTCTTATAAGTGGCATCGTAATTTAAAGCATCGTTACTGTGACGAAGCAATAATAATTTTTTATAAAATGGAGCCAAAGCATATTGCCCTGTCCAGCGAATGCTGTCTTTTACAAAAAACTTCAACCGGCGTTTGTTGGGCATTTCCTGCCCGCTATAAATAAGCGGAATACTTTGTGCAAAGGTTTGTGTAAGCACTGCAAAAGCAGGTGCTGCATTGCCAAATTTTTCGTACTCGGTTCCGTTCCAACTATTTTCATCGTGGTTGGTTGTAAAAAATAATCGGGCAGCATTGGCAGGAAACTCTTTCAGCCCACTATTCATTACGCTATCAAATTGCAGCAGATTGTATTTGCCCGTATATAATTCTTTCATGGCGTGCATGGCTTGCCATCCATAAGTAACATCAAAGCCGGCGGTATGCAGTTCGGGTTTATCGGCTTCTGCCAGCATAAAAATATCGGGCTTCAAGGCTTTTAATTGTGTGATGCAATTTTTCCAAAAATCATTGGGCACTTCTGCTGCCACATCACATCTAAATCCATCTATACCCGTTGTCAACCAAAACTTCATGGCATCAAGCATGGAATCTCGCATTGCTCTGTTATCATAATTCAGTTCTCGTACATCAGTCCAATCAAAAGGTGCAATCATTTTCCCTAAAGAATCTTTGGTATAAAAATCGGGGTTGCTTTTAATCCAGGGATTATCCGGTGCCGTATGGTTGGCTACCCAATCGGTAATTACTTTAAATCCCATACTGTGAGCCTGCTGAACAAAAGCTTTCCATTGTTGCATGGTACCATAATCGGGGTTAAAAGCTTTATAATCTCTTACGGCATAATAACTGCCCATCTGTTTTGCATTCTCTTTTCGCCCTTCAATGCCAATGGGAGTAATGGGCATAAACCAAAGAATATCCACGCCCATATCTTTCAACCTGGGCAGGCTGCGTGCAAATGCTTCAATGGTTCCTTCACTGCTGTATTGACGCAGGTTTACTTCATATATATTGGAGCCTTTCCACCATTTTTCTGTAGAAGTAGCTACCTTATCTTTTTGATTCGAATCCGATTGCGGCTTTAATTTGGGAGAATTATTGCAAGACGCAATAGTTAACGAAACAATGGTAAAAACCACAACCAATTTTTGTAAATGCATATTAAAAAAATTTACCTAAGATAATCATTCAAACTAAATGTAAGCAGAATGAATTTACAAGCGGGCACAAAAATTAATGTGTCCTCGTTATATTTACCACATAATAATACAACCATGATAAAACAATATTTCAGCATCCTTTTCCTTATTGTTTCAGGATTTACAAATGCACAAAAAATTGAAAAACTTACCGTAGAAAAAATAATGAGCGACCCCAAATGGATTGGTAGCTCCCCTTCATCATTACAATGGAGTGCCGATGGAAAATATCTTTTCTTTAATTGGAATCCAAACAATGAAGCCACCGACTCTTTGTATTTTGTTTCTCTCGAAAATCGCATACCCCAAAAAGCATCGGTATCATTTGCAAGAGAAACATTAAAGGCAGGCAATCTTAAATACAATAAAAATCGAAACGCTTATGTGTACATAAAAAACAACGATATTTTTTATACCGATTTAAAAAGGAATAAAACCATCCGCATTGTTGAAACAATCGATATTGAACACAACCCACAGTTTTCTTTCAACGATTCAAAAATTGTTTATACCCGAAATCAAAACCTGTATGCCTGGGATATTTCATCAGGAGAAACTAAGCAACTCACCCGTATTGGCCAGTCGGGCACCGGTGGAAGAATAGGTTCAAGAGAGAGAATCGAAAATGAAAATGAACAAGAGAAATGGTTGCGTAATGATCAGTTGGCATGGATTAGTATTTTAAAAGAAAGAAAAGAAAAAAAGGAAGCAAGAGATGCCTATTACGAAAAGTTGCCGAAAGACAAAGAGATTCGCAGTATTTCTATAAGCGATAAAAACTTGCAATCGTTGGGAATAAGCCCCGATGGCCGTTTTGTGCATTATCGTTTATACAAATCGGCTTCCGGCAATAAAGGAACCATTGTTCCGGATTATGTAACAGAAAGCGGCTTTACTACCGATATTCCAACCAGAACCAAAGTAGGCGAAATACAGGGAAGCTATGAGTTATTTATTTTTGACAGGCTTACCGATAGTTTATATAAAATAAAAGCAGATAATTTACCCGGTATTAAAGACCTGCCGGATTATGTAAAAGATTATCCCGAACAACTCAAAGAAAGAACTAAGCAAAATGAAAACCGGCCGGTAATGTATAGCATTGCAGGATGGAACGAAGATGGTTCAAAACTTTTACTCGATATTCATTCTCTTGATAATAAAGACAGGTGGCTGGCTTTATGGGACACAGCCACTAAAACCTACAACTGCATTAACAGGCAAAGAGATGAAGCTTGGATTGGCGGCCCGGGTATGTTTACCCGAGGCTGGCTGAACAACCATACCATTTATTTTCAATGGGAGCAAACAGGCTATAGCCATTTATATAGTTATGATATAAAAACCGGAACCACTAAGTCATTAACATCGGGCAGGTTCGAAGTGCAGGATGCTGACTTGTCGAACAACAAACAATTTTTTTACATTACTACCAATGAAGTGCATCCCGGAGAAAAACATTATTATCGTTTACCCGTTAACGGTGGTAAGGCGGAAAAGCTCACTCAGTTTACCGGTAGCAACCAGGTTGTACTTTCTCCTGATGAAAAAAATATTGCCTTTTTGTATTCATACTCCAATAAACCAACTGAGTTGTATTGGATGCCGAATAAATTAAATAGCCGGGCCGAACAAATAACTCATAAAGCAACCAGTCCGGAATTTTTATCATACCAATGGCGTAACCCCGAAGTAATGAGTTTTACCGCAGCCGATGGTGCACAAGTGTATGCAAGATTATACAAACCCAAAGTACAACATCAAAATAAACCTGCTGTAATTTTTGTACATGGTGCAGGTTATTTGCAAAATGCACATAAATGGTGGAGCAGCTATTATAGAGAATATATGTTTCATAATTTATTGGCCGACGAAGGTTATACCGTAATGGATATTGATTACCGTGGAAGTGCTGGCTACGGCAGGGATTGCAGAACCGGCATCTATAGACACATGGGTGGAAAAGATTTAGAAGATCATGTAGATGCAGCCAACTGGCTCATAAAAAATGCAGGCGTTTCAAAAGATAATATTGGCATTTACGGCGGCTCCTATGGAGGTTTTATTACATTGATGGCCATGTTTACAAAACCAACAGTGTTTGCTGCAGGCGCAGCATTGCGGCCGGTAACAGACTGGGCACAATATAATCATGGCTATACCAGCAATATTTTAAATGAACCTTATACTGATAGCCTCGCTTATCGTAGAAGCTCGCCTCTCTACTTTGCCGAAGGGCTAAAAGGAAGTTTATTAATGTGCCATGGAATGTTGGATGTGAACGTACACTTCCAGGACGTAGTAAAACTTTCGCAACGCTTGATTGAATTAGGAAAAAATAATTGGGAGCTTGCTGCATACCCTATAGAAGACCACGGATTTGTAGAACCCAGTAGCTGGACTGATGAATACAAACGCATTTTAAAACTATTCAACACAGTTTTAAAAAAATAATGATATGCTAAGTGGATGTTAAAAGAGCAGATGAAGTAAACCTTATTTTATTAAAACCATCTTATTGGTAATTATGGCACAAAATTTATGAATTATAAAATGCCAATTATAAAAACCAATTAAATTAAAAACAATGAAACACATTCTACTGCCCTTAGCTATTACATCTGTAGTTTTATTCACTGCATGTTCGCAAAAAAAAGATACTGCAGCAAGAGATATGATATTACTTACCGATTCAATACATACCAGTAACCTTACTACCGATTCCGCAGCCGGGCAAGCCATTGCTCAACCGCAGGAACCGGTAGAAGCGGCTCCTCCGGCGAGAACCAACGTACAGGGAAAAAACAGAACCAAACCAAGGCCGGTGTACAATAACAATGCAACTACCCAGGCCCCGGTAGCTACTCCTGAGCCATCGCAACCTACTGTTACTCCAACTCCGGCTCCGGCTCCTTCAGCCGAAACTGCAGGTACAGGATCAAATAACGAAGGCAATTCATCAGAAGGCAATACTACTGCAACTCCGGCTAAGAAAAAAGGAGTAAGCAACTCTGCAAAAGGTGCCATTATAGGCGGTGTAGGTGGTGCTGTTGCCGGCGCCGTAATTGGTAAAAATGCAAAAGGTGCTGTAATTGGTGGTGTGGTTGGTGCAGCCGGTGGTTATATCTTAGGAAAAAAGAAAGATAAAAAACAATCTGATACATCCAATAATTAATAATTATTAATTCAGATATTTAAAAGCGTTGCTGACATTAGCGACGCTTTTTTTTATGGTATTATCTCTTCCTAAATTGAAATGATATGTATGTATGCTTTGAACAAAAAAAACTTCCAATGGAAGTTTTTTATTGTATGCATTTTCTATTTAATAGTTTCAGCCTTCCCTTTCACCGCTTTAAACCTGGCTAAGGGAGCCATTCTGGCTTTATTCAACTGAAGCGTATCATTGTAAACATAATAGCTGTCGGCTATTTCAAAAACTTTTAAATATTCATCTTCTAATGGAAGTTCGGCACAAGCCATCATAGTTCTTATAAAAGTTGAAAACTTAATATTAAATCCGTTTGGATTTAATTCGTAATTGCCGCCATAGCCATTACAACCAGCGTTGCCTCCTGCGTTATTATTTTTAGTATGGAAAATAATATAAATCTCTTTTTGGTCTTTTGAAAAGTTAACAGGTGCACCGTTGAGTTCAATTAATTTCCAATATGTGTCTTGTAAGCCAGAAGTTTTGTTGTTGGCCACTTGTTTAGTAGAGCAACATGCTGAAAGGCCTAAAACCGATACAGCAGCGAGATAAATAATTTTTTTCATTTTGTTTTTTTAATTTGTAGATAGATGTTTATACAGAGGCAATTACATAATTACAACATCCAGGCATTTTTTAAATTTATATCAATGCCTACTGTTTCTCCAATTTGTAAAGCATGCGATGCCAAATAAACCGATAGTATTTGATTTCCAACTAACACATCAATACTAAAATAACTACCCCAAAACAATATTTTATGTACTACCCCATTTATTAAACCGGCATTGGCCGGCAGCAATTGTAATTGCTGAGGCCGTATAAATATTTTTTTTCCTTTTTCAATGGGCACTTGCCCATTGTTGAAGATGGAATTATCCAACAAGTTATATGTGCCTAACAATGCTGCAGCATATTCGTTTATGGGTTTAAAATACAATTCTTCTGCTGTACCTTTTTGAATGAAACTACCGTTTTTCATAAAATATACAGTTTGTGCCCAGGATAAAATGTCTAATGCATCATGTGAAACCAATATGCAGGAAACCCCTGTTTCGTTTTGTACTGCTTCAATCACAGCTTTCATTTGTTGCTTATGCAGCATATCTAAATTAGAAAAAGGCTCGTCGAGTAAAAGTA
>DEHT01000012.1:0-32819 GCA_002352045.1 Chitinophagaceae bacterium UBA2793
GGGATTCTTGTCGGGGCTACAAAAACCTTCCTAAACTATAGATAGCATTTGCTTACACAAATTTTCATGAGTATAGGGGTTCATGCACTGGCTTACACATAAAAATGCAAATACTACCTATACGCCTTTAGAGTAATTATTTCGTAGTCCAACTGTTCGAATATTTTGTTTTGAGCAAGGATTAGTTGTTAGTTTACCTGCAACACACTGCCATCTCAATACATTCCAAACATTATTTCTTTATTGCATCTGTAAAAGCGATATCAATAAAACCAAATAGAGTTGCCTTGAAATCCGGTCATCCAAATTAATTGACCATTCATCGGCAGTATAAACCATACAAGGTATTATGCATTGCAAGATACAGTAGCTAAACTATATCTTTGTTATGCACGTGAATGAAGCAAAGATCAAAAATGGATTCAGTGCATGGGTATGTATGCTGTTAAGACCGAGCTAAAAGCATTGCTATGAATAAATTAATAATCAAAAATTTAAACAAAACCTACTCCAACGGAGTAAAAGCAATCAACAACATATCATTGGAAATAAACAATGGATTGTATGGATTGCTGGGCCCAAACGGTGCAGGGAAATCATCGCTCATGCGAACGATAGTTGGCCTGCAACAGGCGGATAGTGGTGAAATTATTTTCAACAACGTAAATGTTGTGGATGATACATTCTTCCTTAAAAAGCAGTTGGGATTTTTACCGCAGGACTTTGGTGTGTATCCTAAAATTGCTGCATACGACCTGCTGAACCACCTGGCTATTTTGAAAGGAGTTACCGACGCCCATGAAAGAAAGGAACAAATATTATCGCTACTGCAAAAAGTAAATCTATATGCTTATCGAAAAAAAGAAGTACATACTTTTTCGGGCGGCATGAAACAAAGGTTTGGCGTTGCTCAGGCATTATTGGGCAACCCGAAGATTATTATTGTAGATGAGCCAACAGCAGGACTTGACCCCGAAGAGCGTAACAGGTTTAATAGTTTGCTCAGTGAACTGGGAGAAGATATCATCATTATTCTTTCCACACATCTTGTGGAAGATGTTCGCAATTTGTGTTCGCAGATGGCTATCATACATAACGGGTCTGTTTTGAAACAAGGTAATCCTAATGAACTAATTGAAGACCTTCAGGGTCGCATTGGACGAAAGCAAATAAAAAAGCAGGAGCTCGAAGGTTATAAACGAGATCACAGGGTTATATCCTCACAATTTATAACAGGCAATCTAAATATTCATATAAATGCCGATAGAATGCCTGCCGGGTTTCAGCCTATAGACCCTACCCTGGAAGATGTGTATTTCTCTATTCTTAACCAGCCTGCAAATTAATTATGACATCCTTATTTTTATTTGATATAAAGAGTCTCTTTAAAAGATGGAGTACCTATGTATTACTGGTATTGATAGTTGCATTGGGCATATTGATGGGAAAAGAAGCACATTTTACAATTAGCGAAAGTGTTTATCAAAATTCACCATATCAAATTTCTTTTATCATCGCATTCTTCAGTTTATCAGTTATATTATTTTCAACCATTTTTGTAGCCCAAAATTTAAACAAAGAGATCGACCATAATTTTCAGCAGATAATTTTCAGCACTCCAATTAAAAAAAATCAATTTATTGCAGCAAGATTTTCATTTTTATTAATCATCAGTTTTTTCCTCACCGTTTTATTTACTGGATGCTTTTTGTTTGGCCATCAATTATCAGCATCCAACCTAAATAATGAGCCTGTTTCATTGCTCACTTATATTACACCTGTTCTCTTGTTTACTTTCATCAACACACTTTTTGTTACGGCAGTGATAAGCTTTGCCGGATGGATTTCAAAAAACAAACTAATCATCTACGTGAGTGGGCTATTGCTGTACATGATATATATGGTTACGCTTATTTATTCGGGTTCACCTTTAATGGCAGGCTCATTGCCACAATCGGAACAATCGAGGTTCATTAGTGCTGTTGTGGATCCATTTGGAATGTCAGCATTCTTTTACCAAACATCATCCTGGACGGTTGAACAAAGAAACACACAACTGGTTTCGATAAAGGGATTATTTGCCTTGAATAGAATGATTGTTGTACTCGTTTCTTTATTGTTAGTTTATATAAGTGTGAGAAAATTTAGTATTTCAAAAAGACAATCAAAGCGTACAACCAAATCAAAAGAAGACAAATACGAGCAAAATTTTGTCTTTAGCTACAAACGCACAGCCACACAACACAATACCCGGGCGCATGCAAAATCGTTGCTTTCGTTTTCCAAAATACATTTAATCTATATTGTAAAAAGCATTCCATTTGTATTGGCTTTATTGTGTGTATTCTTTACTGTAGGAATGGAAATGTATGCAGCCATTGAAAAGGGTCTCAGAATTCCACAGCAATATGTAAGCTCGGGATTAATGGCCACTACCATTATTCAGCATTTTTATGAGTTAGGTTTGATCGTTGTATTGTTTTATGCATTTGATATTTTTTGGCGAAGCAACACGGTACGTTTTAACCTGATTGAAAACAGTACCGCCAATACTTCAACTTCATATTTTGCAAAGTGGATATCATTAACGGTAGTGGCAATAATTTTTACCGTTGCATTAATTCTTGAAGGAATTGTATTCCAATTACTATACAACTATCCGGCCATTGAATGGAAAGTGTATAGCAATGTATTTCTTTTTATCAGCTTGCCATTGACTATAATGAGCGGATTTCTATTATTGATTAAAAGAATAATCCACCGGAAGTATGCAGGGCTTGGTGTTGCAATACTATTTGTTTTTTTAATGGCAACTTCCATTGGTAAAAACTTTATCACATATCCCCTTGCAAAAATATTCTACGTTATTCAGGTGAAGTACAGCGATATGAATGGATTTGGCATATATGGTTCTGCGTATTTAAAAGGAATGTTTTTTGGGCTTTGTAGTTTATTTGCATTGCTCAGTATTTACAACATGGTAAAGAAAACCAATAGGCGTTGGACAGTATGGATGCTGTTGATTGTGTCTGTCTCTTTATTTTCTTATATCGGCATAAAATTATTGGATGGATATAAGCCAAAAAGCGAAGGAGCCATTTTTGCAGCACTGGCAAATTATGAAAAGCAGTATCGTAAATATACCAACCGTCCTCAGCCAACTGTTACCAATATCATTACAACCGTAGATTTGTTTCCGGAAGAAAACGCTTATCATATTAAAGGCAGCTATACACTTGAAAACAAATCCCATTCAAACATCGACAGCATCCTGGTAAATTTTGCAAATGATTTTACAATAAATAGTGCAACACTTCAAATTGCTGATGAAAAAATTACAGTCAACAATCAGTACCAAGTGCTTGCACTCCGGAAATCGTTAATGCCAAATCAAAAAGCAATCTTTCATTTCAATATTTCCTACCATTGGAAGGCGGTGAACGGTCATCAATCATTTAATGCCATTGTAGAAAATGGTTCTTTTATGCGCATTAGCCGATACTATCCTCATTTTGGATATGTGCCGGAAAATGAAATTGAAGATGAGGCAGCAAGAAAAAAATATAAATTAGGAAACCAAACTGCACTTACTACTTTTGATGCACCGAAGAAGGCTAATGATGATTTTATTACACTTGATATGACAATATCTACCTCGGGCAATCAAACGGCCATTGGCGTAGGTGAGCTAACCAAAAGTTGGAAACAACAAAATAGAAATTATTTTCAATACAAAACCAATGATCCTATTCCATTTCGTTTTGCTCTATCTTCTGCACAATACGCAGTAAAAAAAGAAACCTATAAAGGCAAAAGTTTTGAGATCTACTATCACCCAACACATGCAGAAAATGTAGATCATCTTATGAATAGCGCCCGGTTAACCATGGATTATTGCGAAACAAATTTTGGAAACTATCCATTTAAAACTATCCGATTTGCAGAAATATCGGGCTTTACCAGTGGCTTTGCAGCTACGGCCTATCCTGCTACCATCTACATGACAGAGAACATGGTTTTTCATTCCAATATAAAAGCCGATAAGCAACAGGATGTGATCAATGAATTGGCAGGGCATGAATTAGCACACGAGTGGTGGGGCAATAATCAAATAAATCCTGATGACAGAGATGGGTCGGCCATGCTTACAGAAACGTTGGCCATGTACACCGAAATGATGTTGCTAAAAAAAATGTATGGGAAAGAAAAAATGTTGGAGCGTATAAAAATGCACCTCAACATTTATTCCTTCAGCAAAGGCTTTTCAGTAGAACAACCATTATATAAGGTGCAGCCAGGGGAAACACATATATCTTATTCAAAAGGAGCCGTGGTGATGTATCTGTTAAGTGAATTAATAGGTGAGCAAAAAGTAAATGAGGTGCTGAGAAGTTTTTTTGACAAAAATAAATTCCCGAATCCAAAACCAGTTTCAACAGATTTTTTAACGGAGCTATACCGCTTAACGAACCCGGCCGTTCATCCTAAAATAGATACATTCTTTAAAAAAATTGAACCGTTAAGTTTAGGATTGCCATTAATGCAGGAAAATTCTTTGGGGCAATAATGTGTTTTCGTATTTAATGTCCATAATACTTAGGTAATACACTTAATTCCTTTAATTCAGAAGATGCCAGGCCTGGGTCTTCAACTTTAATTTCTCCTAATTCTTACAGTTTAAAAGGAGAACATTTTATCATTCGGTAATCCCTGGTACAAATGTTTGTTTTGAAGATGGACTCGTATTATTTAACCTCCTTTTTTAAATGCGTTAATATTGCTACATTGCTTTATGGCTGCAATACATCAACAGGTTAAAGAAACCTATCATCAATTATTTGGTTCGGATACTGATTCCATTTTATCGGTATCTCCCGGCAGGGTTAATATTATTGGCGAACATACCGATTACAATGGCGGTTTTGTATTACCGGCTTCCATCAACAAAGCTGTTTACTTAGCCATTGGCTGGCGAAATGATGATGAAGTACACTTGTATGCAAAAGATTTGGATGAAAAGTTCAGCACTACTATTTCCGTTATACAACCGGGTGCTCACAAAGAATGGCCTGCTTATATTGTTGGCTCTGCGGCACAGTTTATGAAAAAAGGATTTGCATTAAAAGGGTTTAATGCAGTGCTAAGCAGCGATGTGCCCATTGGTGCAGGCTTGTCCTCGTCGGCAGCAGTTGAATGTGCTGTGGTTTTTGCGATAAACGAATTATTGAATGCAAAATTAGATCGCATAGAAATGCTTAAAATGGCTCAAAAAGCCGAGCATGAATATGCGGGTGTTATGTGCGGCATTATGGATCAATTTGCAAGTATGATGGGCAAAAAAAATAATGTATTAAAACTCGATTGTCGTTCTTTGGAATTTGAATATGTTCCCTTTGAGCCCGCAGGGTATAAAATTTTATTACTCAATACCAATGTAAAACATTCCCTGGCTTCATCGGAATACAATACCCGCCGCATGGAATGTGAGCAGGCGGTGCAATGGGTAAAAGAACAGGAACCACAGGTAAACTCTTTGAGAGATATTGATATGGCTATGCTTCAAAAATATGTGTTGCCCAAAAGCGAGTTGATATTTAGGCGCAGCAGCTTTGTAGTAAATGAAAATGAAAGATTACACTCGGTATGCAGGCATTTACAAAGCGGCAATATTGCTGCTATGGGAAAACAAATGTATGCGGCTCATGCCGATATTAGCGCCAATTACGAAGTGAGTTGTAAAGAATTAGATTGGCTGGTGAATTATGTAAAACCCCACACATCGGTTGCAGGAGCCAGAATGATGGGCGGCGGCTTTGGCGGCTGTACCATTAATATTGTAAAAGAAGAAGCCATTGATGCCCTTGTTCAAAATATTCAACCGGCTTACAGGGAAGCAATGAACCTTGACCTGAGTTACTACATTGCCTCCATTGACGATGGAACACATTTAATGTAAACAAGCCTTTGGTAAAGGAACAACAATAGCTTTTAGGAAAAATTTTTCTATTAATTGATGGTCCAGGTTTCTTTACCTCTTAATAATTTATCGAGGTCGCCGTTGCCTGCTTTGGCAATTGCTTCGTCTAATTGCATAGTCATTACATCTTCGTAGCAAGCCCTTTGGGTTTGGTAGAATACACCAAAAGGCCTGGGCAAATGGTTTGCAATGCGAGGGTCGTCAAACATTCTTATTAATATCTGCGCTTTGTAAAAATCTTTTTCATCGTGTACCCAAAGGTCGTCGGAAGAGGCCCCTTCTTCAAGGTTTACAATGATGGGCTTAAATCCATCCAATTTAATTCCTTTGTTGTTGCCTGCGCCAAATACCAATGGCTTACCTTGTTCTAAAAACAACGCTTCATCGGGCTTGCTGCTTTTTTCGGTAAAAATTTCAAATGCCCCATCGTTAAAAATATTGCAGTTTTGATATATTTCTAAAAACGATGCACCCTTATGTTCCTGTGCACGCAACAGCATTGCTTGTAAATGTTTTGGATCTCTATCCATGGTGCGGGCAATAAAACTTGCATCGGCACCCATGGCTAATGCCAGTGGATTAAATGGATGGTCAATGCTTCCCATTGGAGTGCTTTTGGTAATTTTATTTTCTTCGGAGGTGGGAGAGTATTGCCCTTTTGTTAAGCCATAAATTTGATTATTAAACAGCATAATGTTTACATCAAAATTTCTGCGAAGCAAGTGAATGGTGTGGTTACCACCAATACTAAGTCCATCGCCATCGCCGGTTACTATCCACACACTCAGTTCGGGGCGGGCAGCTTTTAAACCACTGGCAATAGCTGTTGCACGCCCATGAATACTGTGCATGCCATAAGTGTTCATATAATACGGAAAGCGGCTGCTGCATCCTATACCGCTAATAATTACAATATTTTCTCTTGGAATGCCAAGGGTAGGCATTATTTTTTGCACTTGTGCCAAAATAGAATAATCGCCACAGCCGGGGCACCAGCGAACTTCCTGGTCGGTTGCAAAATCTTTGGAAGTAAGTACGGGTTTATCTGAAGTGGTTGGTAGTGACATGATTGAAGATTATTAGGCAAATTTACACAGAATTATAATTACAGGTTTCTATTTTGCTGATTCGAATGACCCCGAGAAAGTATTTCAACAAAATATTACCAATCAATTTTTTAATTCTTCCCAAAATTCTGCAGCTCTTCGGGTGTGTGGAATTACGATGGTGCCCCCCACAATATTGGCAACTGCAAATACTTCATACAATTCTTCTGTGCTTACTTTAAGCTCGTGAGCTTTCCACAAATGATATTTAATACAATCATCGCATCTTAAAACCATACTTGCTACTAATCCAAGCAGTTCTTTGGTTTTAATGTCTAAAGCCCCGGCTGCATAGGTATTGGTATCTAAATTCCAAAGCCGTTTAATTACCAGGTTGTCTTTACTTAGAATAAGATCATTCATTCGGCTTCGGTAGTCGTTGAATTCTTGAACCAGATTGCTCATAAAAAATAATTTGAGCAAAGTTAAGCGGGGAAATTTTTATAGCGGAACAGAAACCTGAATAACAGTACCATTATTGGAATGAATATCAAAACTTCCTTTTATTTCACTCATTCTTTTCTGCATATTTTTTAGCCCATTTCCAAAAGTGTTTCCGTTTTGAAGGCCCATGCCATTGTCCTTAATAGTAAGAGATAAGTATTGATTGTTATAGTCAATGCTTACTTCTGCCATGTTGCCTCCGGAATGCTTTAAAATGTTGTGTAGCGATTCTTTAGCTATTAAAAACAAATTTTTTCGCTGCCTGCCGCTTAAGGTTAAATCTTTTGGAATATGGGCGTCAAGGTAGTATTGGAAGAGAATAGTTGAGTTTTCAAAAAAGTTTACGCCATGCTGGCGAACATATTCTGCAAAATTTTGCACTGTATCATTTTCTGTATTTAAACTCCAAATAATGGTGTTCATTCTTTGTGAGATATCTTTTGCTGTAGCAGAAATTTTTGAAGCAAAACCAGCTTCTTCTATTGTAGGGTTGTTTCCTTCTTTTAAAACCATTAAGTCGCTCCACATTCTTATGCTGCTTAATCCACCGCCTACATCATCGTGCAAATCTGCAATTATCCTTTCTCTTTCGTTGGCAATGGCTTGTTGGCGGGCTAAAGCTACATTAATCAACGACTTTTCATTGTCGGCAATTTTTCTTTGTAGTGCTATGGTGAATAAAAATATATCGGTCAAAATACAAATGATAACCGGAATATAAGATCCTGCATTGCTAACAAATCCGGTTGGATATTTTGCATTTTGAATGCCTAATAAAAGTGTAAAAATGCTGCCTATTATTACATTAATACTTCCCCAAATTACAAATTTGCCATAAGGAACTTTGTATTTAAACAAAGCTGTTACCATATAAAGCTGTACCGGAAACAAAACCATGCTTCCCAAGTAGTATGCAGTATCGTATGGTAACTTAAAAATATTTGCAAAAAGGCAGATAAAAGAAAAAACAAGGTAAAGTGCCAGTAGTATTCTAAAGATTCGATAAAGTGGTCTTGATTGTTTTTCGAGATTTAGATAGTGAATAATGAACAGCGTGTAGAAAACACTAATTAAAAACTGAATGGGTCGCTTAAGAATTTCCAAAGTAGCGACAATGGACGGATTGTTGTTGAAAGAAAATACTTCCGGTGTGGCGCACATATAATATAAAACCAATAGCAGCAGGTAAATACTATAATACAAGTATTCGCTTTTTCTAAGAATTATAAACTGCAACAAAAAGTATAAGCACATAAAAATGCCTACACTTTCAAAAAACAATATCACCATGGTACTGCTCATCAAGAAAGGCTGCTGCGTTTACAATTTTTAAGTAGCTGTTGCAAAATAAATTAAAATGATTACAATTATCGGTTGAGGTAAAGGTTTACGGCTTCCACTCTTGTGTTTACCTGTAATTTTTTATAAATGTTTTGAACATGTTTTCTTACGGTACCCCAGCTAATATTGAGTGCATCTGCCACTTCTTTACCAATAAGCCCTTTGGCTAAATGTTCTAATACTTCTTTTTCCCGATCGCTTAAAGCTTCTACCATTGAGTTTTCGGTACCCATACTATTGAAACTTGCAACTACTTTTCGTGCAATACTACTACTCATGGGGCTTCCTCCGGCTATTATATCTTCTAACGCTTCTAATATTTTTTGGGGGCCTTCGGTTTTTAAAATATATCCCGAAGCACCGGCTTTTAATGAATCAAATATTTTTTCATTGTCTTCATAAGCCGTGCACATCATAAACAACATTTGTGGAAACATTGTTTTTAATGCATTTACACAGCTAATGCCGCTTGCTCCCGGTAAATTAATGTCCATCAAAACCACATCGGGTTTTATGGCCGGTATATATTTCATTGCTTCTTCGGCATTGGCATAACTACCTCCCAGCGCATACTCCTTACTCATTTGTATCATCATGTTCATTGCCTCACGTAAATCGGACTTGTCTTCTACAATACAAATTATTTTTTTCTCTATTGACATTCTATTGCAAAAATACTTCAAAGGCTGTATAGGTAAATACCCCATTAGGCGTACAGCTTACACATTTATGGTATCGCCGCTAAAAAATCTTTTATTCCCAATACAATTTTATCGGCCATTTGTTGCTGAAATTTCTCATCCATCATCAGGGCTTCTTCGGCCGGATTGCTTATAAACAAAGTTTCAATTAAGCAGTTAGGATATTCCGTTGGGCTATTGAGCATAAAGTTAAAAGAGCCTATTACACCATACTGTTTTAAGCCTAACTCCATCATTCGTTTATTAATACATTCATTTAATTTTTTATACCCTATATGGCGATAATGTGTACTAGTTCCGCCGGACTTTATGGGATCGGAGGAAGAGTTTAAATGAATGCTCAACAGTAAGTCGGGCAGGCTGTCTCTGTAAAATAAGATCCGCTCTTTATTGTCGAAAAATCTCTCGGCAGTTCTGGTCATAATAACTTTTACACCCTGAGCTTCTAACGCTTTTTGAAGCTTTAAGGAAACGGCTAGTGCCAGGTTTTTTTCCGAAGAGCCAGTTGGCCCTCCGGCACCCGTATTGCTTCCGCCATGTCCTGCATCAATTGCTATGGTCAGTTTATTTAAAGAAACATCTGCGGGTTGTTGTTTAATTTTTATTACTAAGTTGTTGCCTCTGTAAAATATCTGGTGCCCCCAATGTTGTTTATTTTTCAATTGTATTTTAATGCGAAATATTTCATCGGCTACCTGCTCGTAATCTACATCGGCTACCTCTTTGGCACTTTGCAATTGAGTAATCCAGTTGGTATTGCTGGTAGCGCCATATACATCTACAATTATTTTATGAGGGTTTATTTGTTGCCAACTTTGGTAGGGCAACCTGTTTGAAAGATTTACTGTAACATAATCAAATTTATCGTCGCCGTAAACCGACCATTGTCCGGTAAGAGATTGTGGTATTGGAGTGCCTTTGGGTAATAAACTTACCAGCTCATCGGGGACATAGGCTGTAAGAGATGGCGCCAACTGTACTTTATAATCATTGCCAACCTTGCCAATAATGTGTAGCTGAACCGAGCTGTCGATATAACCAATTTTTGAGCCACCCAATCTGTCGCTGCCAAGGCCAAACAGTAAATGGGCCAACCTGCCTTTTGTAATGCCAACATCGGAAGCCAGCGGGCTCATTACTGAAAATCGGCTGCCGGTTTCTACCGTAATTTTTTTGCCGTTGCTATCGAGGGTTACAGGTATTTTATAAGAAAAAAAACTATCGGTTTGTTTCACCGTGTATTCTCCTCTGTAGATGCCGGCCATACTATTACCCACGGATAAGGGCATTTCGTACAATGGAATTTTGTTGAAAATACTAACCGCTGCTCCGGGCAATGCCTTCACTCTAAAACTTATTTTATCGCCTGCCCGCAAAACTAAATTGCCGGCAGGATATGTTTCTATAGATGCTATGGATATGTTTTTCACAGGCTCATCCGGTAGAGGTAGCTGAAGCCGATAACTTATTTTTTTACTGATAGATTTTTTATCGGTATTGGTAGCTTTTATTTCTATGGTGGTATCGCCTGGTAACAACGCCAATTGATAAGCAAACCCTCCACTATTATATACTTTCACCGGTTTTTCATTAATGGTAAGCGTACAGCTTTTGCAGGTACTGCCCACAATAAATTGTTTGGAGGCGCTTACATTATTGCTCTCTTTGGTTCCGTTAACTAATTTAATAAAAGGCTGTTCTGCTTTTTGAGCTAATAAAACAGAAGAATAAAAAAGAATTAGTCCAACAACAAAAAATTTTCTTATCATTTTACTAAGATAGTAAAGGATGATGAGCAATGCAGACAGATAATTTGTTCTGCAATTGGGCTAATCCATTAATTGTATAAAACTCATCCGGAAACATATTTGGTTTTGCCAACAGCACGGCAGAACCCACATTGCTCACTGTTATACCTACAAGCCCCGCATCAATACGTTTAATATTAACCGGGTAAATTAATTGTAATAAAAATGCGATACTCAATGCAAAAATTAATTTAACAATGCCGGCCTCTTTAAGCCTGCCGTTCACATGACGGTAACTGGGGGAAACTTTAATACTCCTAAAAGAAGGGTACATTAAAAAATATGTACAAATAAAATTACGGATATCATTGTGGTTAATTTAATTGTAAGTATGTAATACATGATATGTTTTACATGTAAAATGCAAAGAAAGAATAAAATGTAAAGCCGGTGGAAGAGCCTGCAATATTAACCCGATACAACCAGGTTATAAGAAAAAAATAATGTTTGCATCAATAAAATTAAAATGTTACTTCTCCATTTGTTTTGTAGAAAATGACTCATTCCTGCTTTGGTTGTTTTACGGGTTGCAGGAAAATTGTATTTTTCTATTATTGTGCAAAAAAAGAGGCTGTCTCAAAAGTCCGAGACAGCCTCTTTTTATTCGGTAAGGGGATGGAGAAATTTTTTGTTTAAGCGATTCTCAAGGCTTACATTTTACTTTTGATACATCCTCAAAAACTATCTTGTTTCATTATCCAATGGAATATCTCTCTTTAGCATATCATTTCGATTGGCCATTTCCCAGGCAGTATGAAAAATCATACGGGTTCTTTTTTCTAACAAGGGCCAGTAAATTTTTTCAACATCATCTCCCGGTTTATGGTAATCGCTTTTTAGCATACCGTCGTAAAAAAACAAAACCGGAACACCCTTGCGAGCAAAGTTGTAATGGTCGCTACGAAAATAAATTCTGTTAGGATCTTTGGGGTCATCAAATTTATAATCCAATATCAAGCCTGTATATTTATTATTCATTCCTTCGTTGATGATGGGCAAGTCGCTGCTTAGCTTATTGTGTCCTACAACATATACATAGTTCAATGTATCGTCTTTCATTCTTTCGGTATCTATTCTGCCAATCATATCTATATTCAAATCAACAGTTGTTTTATCTAACGGATAAATTGGATGATCGCTGTAATATTCACTGCCCCACAATCCTTTCTCTTCTCCACTCACTGCCATAATAACCACCGTGCGGCGAGGGCCTTTACCTTCGGCTTTAGCTTTTGCAAAGGCTTCACCAATTTGCATAATAGCTACGGTGCCGCTGCCATCATCATCGGCTCCATTGTGAATTTGTCCGTTAATAATACCCACATGGTCGTAGTGTGCAGTAATAAAAACATATTCATCTTTTTTATCGGAGCCTTCAATAATGCCCAGCACATTGCTTGCATTTACCACCTCACGAACTTTCTTAAAGTTAAATTCGGTTTTTGCTTTAGTGTCAAACCTATCGGATGCATCAAACAGTGCATTGCTTTTTGCTTTTGCAATGGCAGCAGTAATATAATCGCCCAATATTGATTTTGCAAAAGCATGAGAAAGCTGGGCATAGTGAACGGCTCCTTTTTTGCCTGATTCTCTTGGATAATACACATTTGTTTTTTTGCTGGCATCCGCTGCTCTTGGGGTAAAGCTTTCGGCATTTGCATTTATAACAATTACGCCCTTAGCACCTTTTGCATTGGCTACAGCTATTTTTTTAAGCAATCCCGGAAATGTCCATTCCGAAGGCCGGGTAGCACTACTTCCTAAAAAATATTTTCCATCTTTTTTAGGTTCCCCTAAAAAAATGGCAACCGTTTTTCCTTTCACATTCAACCCTTCGTAATCGTTGTAATTCTTATCTTCAATACCATAGCCTGCAAATACAATTGAGTTGCTTTTTACTTTGCCGTTGTCGTTGTTGTTAACCGGGCTAATATAATCGGTACCATAAACAGCATCTTTTCCGACTACTTTTAAAGTACTGCTAATAGTGCTGTCTTTGTATAATGGATAATACTGCTGATAGTTTCCTTTTAAAGGTGCTGCCGGCTGCAGGCCTATGGATTTATAGTAGTTTTCAATGTATGCCGCTGCTTTTCGTTGGCCTTCTTTACCTGTCTCCCGGCCTTCCATATCGTCGGCCGCCAGGATGGTTAAATGTTTTTGCAGCTCAGAAGTTTGAATAATACCTGCATATTTTGTAGCATCATCTACTTGTGCAAATGCGCTTGCCCCTATAAATAACAATGGGAGCATTGAAAATTTTTTCATCATAATGTTTTAAGCTTATTTGGCAAAATAAGGAAAGAAATAAAAGGAAGCTTATTGATTTTTATGAGTGGTGAATTGCAGAGTTACTCTATTGCTAAGAATCTTGCTTTGTTTCAATGGTTGAAGTAATATTTTACTTCGATATGTGCAGAATTGCACCTTCTTAAAACCTTAACAGGCAATTTTCTTCACTCTACCCTCATGTCTTCCGCCTTCAAACTCGGTATTCATAAAAATGTCGAGCATTTTTTCTGCATCACCATCTCTTACAAAACGGGCAGGAATGCAAATAATATTTGCATTGTTATGTTTGCGGGCAAGTTCGGCCAACTCTTCGCCCCAGCAAATGGCCGCACGAACGCCTTGATGTTTATTTGCCGTAATGGCCACGCCATTTGCACTACCGCATAATAATACACCAAAACTTGCTTCGCCTTTTTCAACAGCACTTGCTACGGGGTGAGCAAAGTCGGGGTAGTCAACAGAATCTTTATTGTAAGTGCCAAAATCTTTAAAAGCCATATTCTCTCCTTCTAAAAAAGAAATTAAATCTTCTTTACAATCAAAGCCGGCATGATCGCAACCTATGGCAATGGGTTTGGTAGAATCGAAAATGTACATAATAGAAAATTTAGTGGTTCAACTGACAGAACACATCACAAAGTTAAACACTCTATGCGAGAAACGAGTAATCAGAAATGACCAAGGAAACTAACTCCATTCCTTTTCTTCCTTTATTCTTTTTTTATCAATACGAGCAACCAGTACAACGCCAATTTCATACAATAATAACAAAGGAAGGGCAACCAATATTTGGCTGGTCCAGTCGGGTGAAGGAGTTATGATAGCCGCAATGAATAGAATAATTACAAAAGCATATTTGCGCATTGTACGAAGAAAGTTTGCGCTTATTAACCCAATTTTGCCCAATACCACTGCCAGAATTGGTAATTCAAATGCAATGCCGCATCCTAAAATAAGATTGGTTAGGCTATCAATATAATCGGTGAGGGTTGGCCTGTATTCATAAGCACCCATGGTGCCTAAAGTAAAATTGGCTAAAAAATTAAATGTAAACGGCGCTAATACAAAGTATCCAAAAGCAGCCCCGGTAAAAAAACAAAGCGAAACCCATAAAATACTACCCCTGCTGTAGCGAACTTCTTTGGGTGAAAGGGCTGGTTTAATAAACCGCCACAGCTCCCAAAATAAATAAGGAAATGCTACTACTAATCCCCCAATCATTGCAATAGAAATGGCCGACATAAAGGGGCCACTTACCGTGGTTCCCTGCAAATGAAAAGTTACGGGCGGCATACAAAGAGTATCGCCTAATCTTAAAAAATGGCCTAAATCACAAAATAATTTATAGGTAACAAAATTGGGATTTGAAGGTGCTAATATAATATGATCGAATACCCAATCAATTTTAATAAAAATAAGCACCACCGTTACTAACCAAACCAGTACACCACGGGCTATATGCCATCTAAGCGCTTCCAGGTGGTCCATAAAACTCATTTCTACATTTTCATCTTCGGCCCCGGAATTACGCAGTTTCTTAAAAAACTGCTTCCTTGTTTTTTCTGTAGTATCTAATGCCACTTTTAGTAAAAAAATTTTGGTTGTAAAGGTAAGGCAGATTAGGGCTTAAACTTTCATAAGAATAACAGCTTGCCAAAATATCTCTTTGTAATTGAGAAACCAAAAAACAAGAAGCCCCTGTAGAAACAGGGGCCGTTTACCAAAACTAACTGCTTATGAGAAAATTTACTTTACTTGTGTTGTATAATAGATAGACCAATTAAAGTGCCAAAAATTTAATGCCCTATGTTAAAATAATGGTAATGCTTTAGCACAGGACTTAAAATGAAAAAAGCACCTTGAGGGTGCTTTTAATTTTGCTTTATTTATGTGCTTATTTCTGAATAAACCCTTGAATAAGGTCGAGCAGGCCGCCACCACCATTGCGCTGTTGCTGCTGCTGTGCACCTTGGGTAAATTGTGACACAATGTCCATTAAGCCTCCGCCAGCACCGGATTGTTGCTGTCCGCCACCGGTAAACTGGCTAATAAGACTTCCAATATCAAGTCCATTGTTTTGTGTTTGTTGAGTAACCTGCCCGCCGGTAATTGAGTTTAATAAATTTTCTAAAGAGAAAGTACTATTATTGGAATCGTTGGTTTTATTTATCAACCCACCTATTACCGAAGGAATAAGGTTATTGGCAATATTGTTTGCTTGTGCACCTCCAATATTGAAGTTGTTCATGAGTTTGCCGGCAAAATGCCCAATCATCATACTTACCATTGGATTAGACAATAGACTTCCTGAGCTTTGATTATTTTGCTGTTCACCACCGGTAAACATTGAAATGATATTTTGTAAGCCACCGCCGGCCACCATATTTCTTAAGCCTGATGCTACGGTATTAGTTGCTTCTGCTATAATTGCATTGTTTTGTTCATTGGGAATGTCGCTATTGTTTATTACAGTTTGTTGCGCATCGCCCTTTACTAAATTGAATAATTCTTCAAGCATTGTACTTTTATTTTAAGATTAAAAAATGCCTGTGTGATACAGGGCGGTTAAGGTAATTAAATATTTTTTTAGAAAGCATTTTAATTTATCAGTAAATAATTTCTACTAAGACTAAACTTTTTTGTAGCCCTTTTTTAATTTTTCAGCCAGCAATCTTTCTTTTTCTTTTTCAGCCTTCTCCCCCGATTCAAATGTTTTAACCTGCGTTTGTCCCCTTGAACCTACTTTACCAAATCGAACAATTAATTTATTATCAGCAATGGCAACTTCCCAAAATTTATTACTTGCATCGTCCGTAAAAACAAATTTTTCAAACTGTACATTTTCAAAACCAATAATTGTTTTTTCTTCCTTTGGCTGTTCTATAAATAGGCTGGCATTGCTATTGTCATTAGGCGTTTCGTTTAACAAAGATTTTTCTTCTTCTACATACAACAAAGAGTTTACCTGGCATTTTTCGTTGACAGGTGTAGCATCTTTAAGCCTTCTTAATATTTGCTCCATCACAATTTCACTATTGTTCAACCAGTCTTTAGCAAATACATGCATACATTTCCATCCGAAAGATTGCAAAATGGCCGGCCGTTGGTAATATTGTTCCACTATGTTTTTATTGTTGTAATGCGCATCATCATCTATCAAAACGCTTAAACTATATGCATCATCTTCCATATTTAGTTTAACAGCTAATGAACATTTAAAGCCCGACTGGCCTACCTGCTCCATAGCTTGGTAGCCATATTCTTCTAATCTATTTTTTATTTGATTCAGCATAATGTTTTTAGCAGAACCAACTTCCATTTCTTTTTTACTAATTACCAATCCATCCAAAATACTTCTCGCCGTTTGCATGTTGCCGCTGCTTACCGATTCGGCATAATGCAAAAACCGTTTGAAATAATTTGCTCCTTCGTTGTACTCATTGGTTATATTACTATGTTTTATGCTGCTTATCACAGCCATGTGTTTTTTTGCACGGCTAAATAATACGTTCAGTCTTTTTTCACCGCCTTTTTTATTGATGGGTCCAAAGTTCATTATCATTTTTTTTCGACTATCAAATCCATAGCACACACTCATAATGATTATGTCTCTTTCATCGCCTTGGATATTCTCCAGGTTTTTGATAATCAAACCTACATACTGGTCTTCTTCTGTTCGGCTATTGGCTTCTTCCAGCAGGTATTCAAATTCTTTGTCTTGCTGTGCAAGCGATGATAAGGCCTCTTCAATAGTATTTTGCTGTTCCTGACTAAATGCTACAATACCAATACTATCTTTTACTTTTTGTTTTAGTAAACTACAAACAAGTGCTGCTATATAATTTGCCTCATCGTTATTGCTTCTTCTTTCATACACACTATTGGGCAGATAATGAAAACTAATGCTACGGTCGTAAAGAGCGAAAACATTGTCGGGAGCGTTTGAAGCGTTGGTTACTTCAATTGCCGGTTTCTCATTATGATGAACCGTTTTGTCGGGAATAGTTAGTAGTCCGGCTTCATAAAATGCGTGATTGCTGTAGCTAATTAAAGTTTCAAATTGACTTCTATAATGCCAGCTCAGCATGGTGCTATTCAATTTTCTGGTTCCCTGCACCAATAAACTATCGGCATCTGTACTTAGCAATTCAGCATTATCCTCCATTAAGTCCTGTTCCAAATCATCGAAATCTTCTAATTGTGCTGTAAAAAAATTGGTTGGTGGCATTTGTTTATCATCGCCCACTATAATGGTTTGACCTGCACGAAACAATGCCGGAATGCCATCTTCCAAAGTAATTTGACTGGCTTCATCAAAAATAACCACATCAAAAAAAGAAGAGTTTATGGGCAAACTGTCGCTTACGCTTAAAGGGCTCATCAGCCAAATGGGTTTAAGATCTTTTAAAACCATTCCGCTTTCTTTGGTACTCAATGTTCTAATGCTTTTGTGTCGCATGCTTTTTCCGAACTCGTTCTCCAAAATTTTTCGGCCTCCATTGTACAATTTTTTGAAATCTTTTTGCCCGGTGGATAATTGGCTTGCTGCCGTATTGCATAATTCAATATGCTGCAAAAATTTTTTTCTAACATTGGCCCTTATTAATGCAGCGTTTATTTTTAATAGTTGCTTATAACAATCTTTTATTTTACCCGACGCAACTTCAATTGCCTGCCAATTGGTTGCCGCAAAACTATTTGACTGCCTAAAAAATTGTTGTAAACTTTTTTGAGCCATCGCTGCTTCGGCCTGTGCCGGATTTAGGTCAAACTGACGCAGGCTGTTTTTAACATCGAATGGCATAGCCGCAAAGTTTTTGAGTATAGGTAATAATGCCGGCAAGCCATGCAGGTTTAGTGATATACTTTCCAAATCGTCTTTTATTTGTATGATACTTTTATCGGAGTATTGATGTAAACAATGCAGCAGCTCTGCCTCTAATTGCTGCAATTTTTGGTGGAGACGACTTAGTTTTTTTACAAGCTCATTTGCCTGCGGATGAGAAAGCAGGTAATCAATTTCTGCATCGTCTTTTTTATTGCGAAGTGTTTCAATAGCCAGGTAAGTAATTTCAATATTATCAAAATGATACTGCTGCTGCAATGATTCTTTATTGCTATTGAATGAATGTACAGCATCGTATTCCTGCTGCAACAGTTGTAATACACTCAAATTTGTAGGTGGAACAGAGTGGCTGGTAAAGTTGTAATGCAGTTGCATTTGTTTTTTCAGATGTCTCCAGCCCCTATTTAAAAAACCAAAAAAAGAGCCTTCGTTTTTTTGAGTTATTTTAATTGCAGCAGCAAGATCCTGCTCGCTTATTTTATTTTTCCAATTTCGGGTTGCGTGCTCTTTTTGTTTTACAATTTTTTCAAACTGCCTAAGTTGCTTCATTTTTTTATCAAGCTCTTTTGCTGCTTTATTTTCTTCTTTCAGTAAATCAAGATGATTGTTTTCTGCCAATGGTAATAGCAGTACCGCATCCTGCACTAAGTTTTTTATTTGCCATAAATAGCGGCAGTTTTCAACAGAGATATTCAATTCCACCATGGAATTAAGTATGCTTTGCAGTACCTCACTCGCATTTTTTATAGATGCCTGTAAACTGTTTAACGGATACTCGGCCAACAAAATATGATCGCTTAATTTGCTTAACGGGTGCATTGCAAATGCAGGCTCAGCCGCTTCCTGCTCTAAAAGTTCGCTTAACTGCTGTATAAGATTGCCAAACTGTAACCAACTTTTATAATGAGGCAATAGTTCTTGCTGCTGTGGATTTAGCAGGGGCGTATTTTCTTTTATTGCAATTAACCGGCGAATTAAAGTACACACAGGTGTGCCCAAAGTTTCCGGCTCCGAAAGTTGAGTGTGGTTATACGATTCTAATAATTGAATTTGCTCTTTCATTTGTTGCAACAGCAAATCTCTCTTCATCTCCAATGCATGGGCATCCATTTTATGAGCAATAAAATCTTCGTAAGTGGCTTTTAAATCTTTTACAAATGTTCGCTTATCTCCCTGGCTATCGTGAATGTAACAGCACAATTCGTGCAAATTGTTTTGCTTTAAGCGATGAAATACCACATCTAATGCTGCTCTTTTTTCACAAACAAACAAAACCGATTTTCCTCTGGCAACAAAATCGGCAATTAGGTTGGTAATGGTTTGGCTTTTACCGGTACCCGGCGGACCCTGTATGATATAACTATCGCCGGTGCTGCTTTGTAAAACGGCTTTGGTTTGTGTAGGGTCGGCGGTAATTACATGATGCCATTGCGATGGGTCGTTGAGGTTGGTTGAAAACTCTTGTATTTCTTTTGGCTTATTGTTAAAAAGTTCGTCAAAAACTTTATGCTCACTATTGTTTTCTATTACCTGGTTGTAATCACTTACCAGGCTCATTTTTTTGTAGTTAAAATTTCCCAGTACCATATTGCAAATGTCAAAATCCCAACAATAGGGATTGCTTTCGCTCACATCCATTTGATACAACGCCCTCTCCATGTTTCGCTCTTCGGTAAGTTGATGATGGTTCAACAGAATATCATCATTCACCAAAAATTCTAAAAAAGAAGGCCGCAGTTCAATTCTCTGTTTAAAAATTTCGAGGCCAAGCGGTTTATAATGTTCGGGTTCGTAACTATACGCAATATTTTTATAATGCTCCATTGAGCCCGATGATTTTCGCAGCCTTCTTTTATAGTTACTTACCGTTTGCCTGGCCACACTATGTACCAATTTTATTTTTGGTTTGTGTTGGTACAGCAACCGAATGCCCTGGTTGGCTTCATCAATTTGTGCCTTTACTATTTTATAAAAAAGCTCAGGCGACATTTCTTCCAGGTTCACAAAATCGGGCAGTTGAATTCCATATAGTTCTCTTAGTTGATTTGCTAAAACAGGATTTACTTCGGCCTCATTATCTAAAGCTTGTAAAATGTAATGGTCTTCTTTAATACGCTTTACTTTTTTTAATGCAACCGGAATCAACAACAAGGGGCTTTGAATTCTTTCATCTGCATCTTCTTTTAAATTGTGCCAGTTTAAAAAAGCAATCACCATCTTTAACTGGCTAAATCCAAACTCATTTATATCTTTCCTGCTTTCCTGAATTATTTTATCTAGTGAAGAGGGTAGATAGCTGTGGTCTTCAAGTCGCAGGTATTTATTCAAAACAATTTCCTTCATGCCTTTCACCTTAGATGAAATGTCGTTATTCCAAACAAATAGATGGTCGGCCTTTATGCTTTGGTAATGTAAAACCATGGGTACGCTACTTACCGTAAGGTTTACAAAACGCATATTGGGTTTAAAATACAATAGCCTGTTGCGACGACTATTGTCGAATAAACGATTGCGAAGTTTATTTAAAATCAACTGACGCCGTTCGGTAAGCGGTTTGTTTTTCCAACCCGGAATTTTGCTGAGATCAGTTTGTTTTTCGGGATGATAATCTCTATAGTGCAGAAGGCGTTGAATAATTTCATACAAATCGGGCAGGCGTTTTTGCCTGTCCAATTCCGTCATTTCGGTTATTAATCCACTAATGGTAGGATGAATTCGATGATTATATTGTACCGGGTGCGTTCTATAAGTTGCAAACAATTTTAAATCTTCTTCTTCATATAAATTAAGGCCCAGTGCAATGCTTCCTAAAATAAGGCCCAGGCAAAATATATCAGATATTTCATCATGATGCCCAACTTTTGTTTCAAAACAATTGTAACCTTTTATATATGCAGGAAATTGTATGGGATCGTTTACATCAAAAAGAACATGCCGGTCTTCTGTTATGGATTGTCCTGTTTCTACTTCGGTTTCCCAATGCTGTGAGCCGGTAATTTCAAAATGAGTTGATTGTACAGATGCGAACAGCGTTTTTATTCTATGCAAAGCATTGGTAGATTTTCCTGCAAAGGTTTCATCTATATTCAACCTGTTATTTTCAACCATTAAAGGTTCGGGCAAATGAAAGGGAGCCACTTTACCCGCTTCATGCAGCTCCAGCACTTCCTCAAATAATGGCAATACAAAAGCTATCACATCATCGGTGGCAAAATTTCCGTTGTCAAAAACGGTTTCTAAATAAATCTTAAATGGTGTCGGTTGATTGTTCATTATTATTATGCTTCGTATATCTGTTCGCTATCGTTTTCTTTTACTTCCTTGAATGCACTCAATGAATTTTTTATATGCAGCGTAAGTTTTTTATCGCTCAACTTTAATTCTTTTTTTATAGCAGCTTCCAATGCATCTTTTAATTGTAGGGTTTCCGCAAAGTGATATGCCCATCCTGCAGGAATATCTTCTAAGGAAGAATCTATCCATATAAAATCAAGCAGCACATAACTTAGGTAATCTTTCATGCTTTGATGTGCATTTTGTATTTTTTCAAAAAACACTTCGGTTAATTTTATTTTTTCATCAATATAAAAATTGGCAAAATATTGTTTTGCCTGTGCTATAACCGCAGCCGTTTGAAACCATTTTGGCTTTAAAAACAATTGCAACAATTGCATTGTAATTTCCGTGAGCTCTTTTTGTTTAAAAATGTCGAGTTGATTAATGTTGGCAATTCCTTCAATTAATAGGGCAAGGTCTTCATCAGCTGCCTGCCCTTTTTGCTGATACCACTGAATGGCTTTTGCCCTAATAAAATTTTCGGGATGGGTTATTCCGGTAGTCAACAAGTTTTTTTCGGAAGTAAAGATTTCGTCTGCTTGCTTTATATAACTTTCGGCATTTACATTTTCCAACCCGGTAGAAACCTTTACCAGCGAACTTATTACAGGGTTGATATTTTTTAAAACATTGTACGCACCTCTATCGCAAAATATTTCGGTGTATAACTTAAATATTCTGGCCGTTTCAAAAAATGCTGGCTCACTATTGTAATGGTTGGCAATTGAGGTAACGATGCGGTCTGCCACTTCCAGGTCGCCGTTGAGCATTGAATATAATTTCACATGTGTTAACTCATGTGCCAGCACTGCCAGCAATTCTTCATCGTTCAATAATCGGGTAATGGGGCCGCTGAATACAATATGAGCTTCGCCTTTTAAATAAATAATACTTGCATTCAGCTCGTCGGTATATTGAGCCTGGTACACTGTTACCGGCAGGTTTTGTAAAACCAAAAGTTCTTTTGCTTTATTTACTTTTTCATAGATATTGGTATCGGCATTTACATCAAACTTATAGGTGTTTTTAAGTAAATCCTGTTTAAACTGCTCTAACTGGTTTTCTTTATTAGGGGTACTGTAAAAAAAATTCCAGGTATTGGTTTGTGCCGAAAAATATTCTTTTACTTTTTGATGATAGGGAATTGGTTGTAGCATAATTAAAATTCAATTTTAAAAACCATTATTGTCCGACAAGAAACTTCAAATTGGGCTAATGCCCATAAACGGTGCTGGATTCAATAAATATAGGCTTAAGCCCATGGCTATTGAATCAAATACTCTCCCAATGGGCTTTAGCCCAATTTAGACGGACAATTGTATTTAAAAATAGCAAAAAACTAAATGGTAGCATGTTGAAAGCCGGGTTCGTTAAAAATTGTAATTGATTGAAAGATTTAATATAGCAGTAACCTTAAGGCCTCCGGGCTTAAACCTGCTTTATGTTTTTTACAGATTATCTTTACATAACTATTATGAGCAACGATCCTCTACATGGCAAAACGCTGGAAGCTATTTTAAATGAACTGGTGCATCATTTTGGATGGGAGGAGTTGGGCAATATTATTAGAATCAATTGCTTTATAAGCAACCCGAGCATAAACTCTTCTTTAAAATTTTTACGAAAAACACCCTGGGCCCGAAAAAAAGTAGAGGAACTTTATATAAAATCAATTGCTTAAAAAATGAACGACCCTGTTTTAATAATTGATCAAACCAAAAAATGGATTGTAGATGTGGTGATAGCTTTTAACTTTTGCCCCTTTGCAGCAAGAGAAGTAAAAAGAGGCTCGGTGCATTATGAGGTTTTGCAAACTACCGACGATGAAACGGTTTTAAATGCAGCATTGGGTGTGATGCATCTATTAGACGGCAATGAAAATATTGAAACAGCTTTGCTGATTATACCCATAGGCTTTGAAGATTTTGAGCACTATCTCGATATGGTTGAAACCGTACAAGAATTATTAGAAGAGCATAATTATGAAGGTATTTACCAGGTTGCCAGCTTTCATCCAAAATATTTATTTGCAGGAAGCAATGAAAACGACGCTGCCAACTATACCAATCGTTCCCCTTATGCCATGCTGCATTTTTTAAGAGAAGAAAGCTTAAGTAAGGCTATAGACAGTCATCCTGACATTGATAGTGTTCCCGAAAAAAATATTGCTTTTGCTCAGCAAAAGGGTTTGCCATTTATGCAGCAAATGCTGGCCCAATGCATGATGAGACAATAAAAAAATCCCATACTGATTGATTTATAACAAATATTATTCATCTTTGCCCTCTCAATTTACGCCGATGATTTTCTGTTAAGTTTCTGATTGATTCGGAAACATTTTATAAAGCCTTCTAATTTTCTGCAGCAATACTACTATTGCCGGCAGCATATTTTTCAATTTTTGAATATTATTTATGTCAACTAATAAAAGTGCAGCAATTAAGCTGTCTAATATATTTTCGGTTATTAAAGAGTCGCTCAATGGTGAGGGGCAGGACTATACCAGTGGCAGTATGCGTAAAGCAATCATATTGCTGGCTATTCCCATGATGCTTGAAATGATAATGGAAAGCGTATTTGCCGTAGTGGATATTTACTTTGTAAGCCACTTAGGCAAACATGCCACCCAGGTGGTAGGGCTTACCGAGTCGGTTATAACCATTGTGTATTCCATTGCAATGGGAATGAGCATGGCAGCAACGGCAATGGTTGCCAGAAGGGTGGGAGAAAAAGATGCAGAAGGAGCCAAAAAAGCAGCCACTCAGTCTATTGTAGTTTCCGTTTTACTTACGGTAATCATTACCATTCCGGGATTTATTTTTGCTCCGCAAATTTTAAAATTCATGGGGGCAGAAACTGCGGCTATTGAAATGGGTACTTCGTATGCCCGCATTATAATGGGCAGTAGCCTGGCCATAATGTTACTCTTTTTAATCAATGGAATTTTTAGAGGAGCAGGGGATGCCATGATGGCTATGAAGAGTTTGTGGCTGGCCAATATTTGCAATATTATTTTATGCCCGGTTTTAATTAGAGGCTTTGGGCCTATACCTGCCATGGGGTTAATGGGAGCTGCCATTGCCACTACCATTGGACGAAGCATTGGTGTGCTTTACCAACTGTATCATTTGTTTAATGGTAAAGGAATAGTAAAACTGGCATTGGATAAAATAAGCCCCGACTGGAATGTTATTCGTTCTTTGCTGAATGTGGCCTGGCCTGCTGCTTTGCAATTTTTAATTGGCTCGGGAAGCTGGATTGTACTGGCAAAATTAGTAGCCGACACCGGGCATAGCGAAGCATCTGCAGGTTATCTAATTGGCATTCGCATTGTACTATTTTTTATTTTACCGGCCTGGGGCATGAGCAATGCAGCAGCAACTTTGGTGGGGCAAAACTTAGGAGCGGGGCAACCTTTAAGAGCCGAGCAATCGGTAATGCGTACCGCAAAGTACAATGCTATTTTTATGGCCAGCATGTCGTTGATATTTCTATTTTTTGCACCCTGGATTATTTCTTTTTTTACCAAAGAACCGGCAGTAGCCACTTATGCCATTAATACGGTTCGCATAGTAAGCGCCGGATTTTTATTTTATGGTGTGGGCATGGTTATGGCAAATGCTTTTAACGGTGCCGGAGACACTAAAACACCTACCATGATAAATTTTGTAGGATTTTGGTTATTTCAAATTCCCTTTGCCTGGCTAATGGCAAAAACATTTAATTGGGGTCCCTATGGTGTATTTTGGGCAATTCCCATTGCCGAAACTGCAATGAGCATTGCAGCATATATCGTTTTCAAAAAGGGAAAATGGAAGCTGAAGCAGATATAATTTTTTAACTGCCCTGTTTTAATTGAGCAGGGCAGTTTTTAATTTCTATTTCACCTTTCTTTCTTTCCATTGATAACTACCAAACTTACCCAGCCAACCTGCTATAACTGTATAAATAATATGAAAGGGCTGTGCCAATGGAAAAAACCACAGAAGTTTTTGCTTTTCAAAAAAGCTGGCAACAGGATATAAAAAGAAAAGCTCCATGCTGGTTTTGGCAGCAAATAACAACAGCACCCCAGCCCAACTGTTATTTATTAATGAAGCGATGAACAAAATTAGCATCATTACATTTAAACCATATACCAATAGCAGCACCCCAAAAATTCTTTTGTCATCGTACTTATCAGCTTTGCTTGCCCAGCGTATGCGTTGGTTAAAAAATGCTGTAATGCTATTAACGGGTTCTGTTTGAACAATTACTTCTTTTGATTTTAAATATGCAATACTGTCCGGAAAATGCGAAGCAATTTTATGCATCAGCAGCATATCATCTCCACTGGCAATAGTGTCAATGCCACTAAATCCATTTACAGCTTCAAATGCTTTGCGGGTATAAGCCAGGTTGGCTCCATTGCACATACTCATTTTATTGCTATGCACAGCTGCAGCCGTAATACCTTGTAAACTCATAAAATCTAGTGCCTGAAAAATTTCTATAGCTTTAAGACCACAATTAATGCTTACCGGCATTACAATTAGCTGTGGTTGATGAGTGGCATAAAACGAGGCAATGGTTTGCAGCCAATTTTTTGGCACCACACAATCGGCATCGGTGGTAACAATCAGTTGGCCTTTACTGTGAGCAATTCCTATTTCAATGGCTTTCTTTTTATAGGAGTTGATGCTTCCTTCCTCAACAAAGTTTTTTAATTGAATGCAGTTTACAAATGGAAAGGTTGCAGCAATAGCCGCAGTATCGTCGGTAGAAAAATCATCTACAACAATTACTTCAAAATATTCTTTGGGGTACGATTGTTCATTTAAGGATTGCAACAATGCCGGTAAATGATACGCTTCGTTGCGAGCAGGTATTATAATTGATATAGAGGTTACAGTTTTTGAATAATCGGTTTCTATTTCAAATAAACGCAACTTATGCCAGGCTATGCTATAATAAATTAATAGCAATGCATACAAAAGCAGAAATATTGACCCGATGAATATTATTATGTTCATGAAAGTTGCCTATTGGTATGCAGTACAAGTGAGTGACACAAGGGTGCTGCCCAAAACTCCAATGCCTGTACCAAAAAAATTTTTTGCAATATAAAACCTTTGCCTATCTTTATGTAGTTGCATAAACAACTATATGCCAAACAACCAATTTAAAAAAAGCGAGTTATACAGTTTTATTACCGGTAAAGCCAGTACGGCTATTGCCCGAAGACTGCAAAAGAATTTTAAACAAGGTGGAGTGGACATTACCATTGAGCAATGGAGTGTACTGTATCATTTATGGAAAGAAGATGGAATAAGCCAGCAGCAATTATGCGATGCAACTTTTAGAGACAAGCCTAGCATAACAAGGCTGGTAGATAACTTAGAGAAACTACAATTGGTAAGGCGGGTGGCCAGTAAAGACGATAGGCGAATCAACATGATTTACCTTACGCCTACAGCTTTGGAGTTGCAGGTAAGAAGTATGGAAGTGGCTAACCAAACCTTAAACGAGGCTCTGGCAGGTGTTACCAACGGGCAGGTGGAAATTGCAAAAGAAGTTTTGCAAATGGTATATGAAAATTTGAAATAAAAAGATTTCATTTTTTAAAACGATTAATAACTTTTTAAATAAAAAAATATGAGTACGCAAACCAATACTACTACATCACTAAAAGGCGGTGAATGGTTGATAAAAGAAAGCAACGCTTTTGAAACATTTACGCCTGAGGATTTTAACGAAGAGCAGCAAATGGTAAAAGGCATGTGCCTGCAGTTTTTAGAGTCGGAAGTAATGCCAGCCATTGATCGTATTGATAAAATGGAAGAAGGATTAATGCCTTCCTTAATGACCAAAGCAGGTGAGCAGGGTTTGTTGGGCGTAGCCATTCCCGAAGCCTTTGGCGGACTTGGTAAAGATTTTATCACCTCTACTTTAGTGAATGAAGGCTTAGGTGCCGGCTATTCTTTTAGTGTAGCAGTGGCGGCGCATACAGGCATTGGCACTTTGCCCATTTTGTATTTTGGTACCGAGGCGCAAAAAGAAAAATATATACCTAAGTTGGCAAGTGGCGAATGGAAAGGTGCATATGGTCTTACAGAACCCAATAGCGGTAGCGATGCCCTGGGTGCAAAAACTACTGCTGTATTGAGTGAGGATGGTAAGCACTACCTGCTGAATGGTCAAAAATGCTGGATTACAAACGGTGGTTTTGCCGATATATATACTGTATTTGCCAAAGTTGATGGCGATAAATTTACCGGCTTTATTGTTGAGCGTGGCATGGAAGGTTTTACACAAGGACCCGAAGAACATAAGATGGGCATTAAAGGCTCCTCTACCGTTCAACTTTATTTTCAGGATTGTAAAGTGCCTGTTGAAAATGTTTTGGGCGAAATTGGCAAAGGCCATATCATTGCTTTTAATATTTTAAATATTGGACGTTTAAAATTATGTGCTGCTGCATTGGGTGGTGCAAAGGGAGCTTTAAATACAACCATTGAATATGCTAATACCAGGGAACAATTTAAAACTGCCATCGCAAATTTTGGAGCCATAAAATATAAGTTGGCCGAAATGGCCATTCGCATTTGGGTGGGCGAAAGTGCATTGTACCGTACCAGCAAATGGATAGATGATAAAGAAGTAGAATTACAACAGGCAGGCAAACCTTTTAATGAAGCTTTACTGGGTGCTGCAGAAGAATATGCTATTGAATGTGCTATTTTAAAAGTGGATGGTAGCGAAGTGCTGGATTATGTAGTGGACGAAGGGGTACAAATACATGGTGGCAATGGTTTTAGTGATGAGTACATGATAAGCCGTGCCTACAGAGACAGCCGTATTAACCGCATTTACGAAGGCACCAATGAAATCAATCGCTTGTTAACCGTTGACATGGTATTAAAACGTGCCATGAAAGGAAAGCTGGATTTAATGGGACCTGCCATGGCGGTTTCTAAAGAATTAATGAGCATACCCGATTTTGGAAATGAAGATGAAGGCGCATTTGCAGCAGAGAGAAAAGCTATTGTAAACATGAAGAAAGCTATCTTAATGACAGCCGGTGCCGCCGTTCAAAAGTTAATGATGAGCCTGCAAAACGAACAGGAAATTTTGATGAATATTGCAGACATGGCATTGTGGACCTTCCATGCCGAAAGCGCCTTGCTTCGCCTTATTAAATTAACCGATAAACAGGGAGAAAGTGCAGCATCCCTTCAGGCCGATATGACAAGAGTTTATATCAACGATGTATTAGATAAAGTTAACAAAGCCGGTAAAGATGCCATCAATGCTTTTGCCGAAGGCGATGAACAAAGAATGATGTTGCTTGGTTTAAAAAGATTTACCAAGGCTCAACCCTATAATGTAAAAGATGCCAGAAGAAGAATTGCCGACAAGTTGATTGCCGACAATCGTTATAGTTTTTAATCAAATTATTTAGATTATGTACAGCCGCTTTCAGTAATGAAGGTGGCTGTTTTATTTGAGTTTAATCCAATTTAAAAAGTTTTTAAATTTCTTATTCAAGAAGTGCAGGTGGCCGAAAATCGCAGGCAGGTAGCCGTTGCAGAAGCAGAAAGAAAAATTGCAGAAGCCAGGGGCGATTCGGCACAAGCTGTAATTCAAGCGGCAGGCAGGGCCGAAGCTATTAAAAAAGAACAAATGAGCCTTACTCCTTTGTACATTGATTATATTAAAGTGCAAAAATGGAGCGGACAGGTACCAACCACTGTTGCCGGTAACAGTAGCGGATTTTTAATGCAACTGCCTAAAGATGCTAAAGATTAATTTTAGTTGATGCTGTTACCAATTAGTAAATCCGTCTTTATAAATATAGCTTACTTTTTATGAGTAATAGTTACAAACCAACAAGTAAATGACTTGCTACCGGCTTATTTACATTTGCTATTGTAGCGTTTTATTATTTTTTTAAAACTGTAGCCAGCATAATCCAGGGCCTCATAATCCCACTCATCAATTTTATTGCAATAGTTGAACATTGCTTTTAGTTGATTTACATAATACTTAATTTGTATTCTCTTTTTAGTTGAAAGATTTACAGGCCTGGCTAGCGTACTATTGGGTGGAAAAACATATTTAACCATTAATAATACAGGAGAGTCGTCCTGGGGGTCTTTTGACAAAATAATATTTACGCCCTTTGTTATCTTCTCCGGAATAAAGATCCATTTTAGGAGTGCTGTATTTTTTTTTAAGCAGCATCATAGTATCTGTTACCCCTTCGTAAACATAGCTGTCTTGGTAAATATTGTCATCGTAATACATAAACTTTCCATAAAATAAGTCTCCCTCCTTTTTTTCAGCCCTTACAAATTTTACATCCCTGTAATCTATTTGTTCCGTTTTATCATTGGATGTTATCAAAAGGGTTTTCTTTAGTAATAAAATATTACCATAAACCGTATCGCCATTGTTTTTTACTAAATAATCGGGTTGCTGAGCAATTGAACTAAAGTTAGCTATTAGGGTAACGGCAAGCAGAATAATAGTTTTCATTAATTAATTTTAGGAGCATCAAAACTAATCATGTTGATACTATTTTCAAAAAATGTTTCCCATATTTGGCAGCTTGAACTTACCGCAAAAACCCCACAGGTTGGCATGTTATCAATTTGAAAATTATCTATCAAAGAATTTACAAAATGAGTAATGCCCGGGTTGTGCGAAAAAATGGCTACGCTGTTGTATTGATTCTCTAATGATTTTACCACTTCGTAAAAAATTTCTTTAGGAGCATGGTACAACTCATCAATCAATAAAATGTTTTCTTTTGGATAATTAAATACTTCACAAAATGCCTGGCAGGTTTTGCGTGCACGCTTAGCCGGACTGCTTACAAAAAAATCAATTTTCACATTCTTGTTTAGTAATCTTCGGGCCATTTCAGGCGCATCTTTTTTTCCTCTATCGTTTAGTGGACGATCAAAATCGGGTAAGTCAAAACTACCCCAAGCGCTTTTGGCATGTCTTATGATAAATAGAGATTTCATAAAATGGAAAATTTAATATGCTATAAATTTAGCAATTTCGCATTTGTCAAATTTTTGTCATAGATTGAATATTCAAAAAAACTAAATTTTCATGAAACGTGTATTCGTCTCTGCCGGCATTGTATCGCTGGTTGCATTTTTTTCCTATTGTAACAGTACTAAAAAGGCAACTGTAGAGAAACAGCCCAAAAAAGCAAGCTTTAATTGGACCGCCAACATTAAACCTTTAATGGTAGAAAAGTGCAGCCCCTGCCATGTAGAAGGTAAAGGCAATAAATTACCATTAGACAATATGGATAATGTAAAAACGCATGTAGATGATATTATCCGCAGAATTGAAATGCACCCCGGCGATAGAGGATATATGCCTTTTAAAAATCCAAGATTAAGCGACACAGCTATTAATATGATAAAAACCTGGAAAGCAGAGGGGCTTTTGTAAACCCGGATGATTAAAATATTAACTTTCGTAAATGTCTTCTCTAAAAGGTTGAAAAATAAAAAGGGGCCAGGATAGAAATCCAGCCCCGCTTTAAAATCCAATATCCTATGAAAAACCGAGTTGATACCGGCAGATGCCGATAAATATTTTTAGTTTAATGTTTGATGAAATTATTTATCATTTGCACAAACATTTCTTTCTTTTTACTTTTGAAACTCAAAATTAAATCTTCTGCATTTACAAAGACGACTTCTTTAAGTAAAAGGTTTCTTTCATTTAGTATTTGGCAAAAAAAAATTATTAATGGCATATTTATTCATAAAAAAGAGTTTCGGAAAAAACATTCTCATTGCTATATTATTATTTTTCAGCTTGTGTTTACCAAGGCAATCAAAGGCATGGGGTTTATTGGGGCATAGAATTGTGGGGCAAATTGCAGATGCGCATTTATCCAAAAAGGCAAAAAAATCAATTGCCGAAATTATGGGCAACGAGTCAATTGCTATGTGCAGTAATTGGGCCGATTTTATTAAAAGCGACAGCAGCTATAATTATCTTTCAAAATGGCATTACGTAAACCTGGTAACCGGGCTTAATAAACAACAGGTAGAGGAATACCTGCACAACGATTCGCTTATTAATATTTTTACTAAAGTAAATTGGCTGGTTGCTGAATTAAAGAAAAAAGAGCTGGCAAAAGAAACCAAACAATTTTATTTAAAACTGTTGATACATTTTATTGGTGATATGCACCAACCAATGCACGTGGGCCGCCCCGACGACCAGGGTGGAAACCGCATAAGGGTGCTTTGGTTTAGAGAACAGAAAAACCTGCACCAGGTATGGGACGAAGCTTTGATAGATTTTCAACAACTGAGTTATACCGAATATGCTGCCGCCATTAACTTTTCTACACCTGAGCAACGCAAAGGATGGCAGCTATCACCCATTTCCGATTGGGTTTTTGAAAGCTATCAATATGCCGAACAAATTTATGCCGACATTAAAAACCCCGAAGAAAAGTTGAGCTACCAATACAACTTTAAGTATAAATCTATTCTCGAATCTCAACTATTAAAAGGCGGAATAAGGCTTGCCGGTTTGCTGAATGAAATTTATAAATAACTTCTCTTTTTATTTAAAGCTTGTAACTCCATCCAATAATTGATGAGTAGAAATGATTATTCTTTTTCATTTTTCATTTTTAATACCCATCAATGTAAATGTACTTGAGTAAAAGCGTACTTATAATTTTTGAAAACATCAGCCTTCGGGATACTTAGTTCACAATTGGCAGATGTAGATTATCAGCGGTACAGTGGTGAAAATTTACTATGAAACAATTTCAAAAAATGATAGAAATCATGGGGTTTAAATAATTAAAGATAATTTTACTCGATAAAATTCTTTCATTGAACAAAACTGTATTTTTAGTAACTCCTCCTTTTACTCAACTCAATACGCCTTACCCGGCTACGGCTTACCTGAAAGGATTTTTAAATACAAAGAATATCA
>DEHT01000012.1:32835-67583 GCA_002352045.1 Chitinophagaceae bacterium UBA2793
ATGGCTCATGTAATAAGTAAAAGAAATTTTTTGCCCGAAGCAAGTCGGTTCTTACAATTAGACGATTTAGAATGGGCATTTGGCAGCATGGGTATTTTAGACAAAGCCAAGCATGTTGCCACCATGTATTTGGAAGACCTGAGCGATTTAATTCAAGAAACTATTGATGAACATTTTGGTTTTAGTCGTTATGCAGAGCGGTTGGGTAGAAGTGCCAATAGTTTCAATGAATTGTATCAATCGCTTCAGCAGCCTTATACCTATTTGGATGTAATATTGATAAAAATTCTGGAAGAAAGAATAAAACAAATAAACCCATCAATGCTTGCATTGTCGGTTCCATTTCCGGGAAATTTATATACATCTCTCCGGTGCGGACAATGGATAAAAAAGAACCATCCTCACATTAAAGTGGTAATGGGTGGCGGTTTTGCCAATACCGAGCTGCGCTCTTTAAGCGATGCAAGAGTATTTGAATTTTACGATTTTATTACGCTGGACGATGGTGAAGCTCCCATGGAAAATTTAATAGCTTATGTTGAGGGTAACTGCACAAAAGAAAATTTAAAAAGAACTTTTTTGCTGGAAGATGGAAATGTAAAATATTACAACAACAGCAATTGCAAAGATTATAAACAGGGCGATGTAGGCACGCCCGACTACGGCGATTTATTTTTAGATAAATATATTTCTGCCATTGAAGTAGTAAATCCCATGCATCGCATGTGGAGCGATGGACGGTGGAATAAACTCACTATGGCACATGGATGCTATTGGGGCAAATGCACTTTTTGTGATATTTCATTAGACTACATTAAAAATTACGAACCCATTGCGGCAAGCCTCCTCTGCGACCGGATGGCGCAAATAATAAATCAAACCGGGCAAAATGGATTTCATTTTGTTGACGAAGCCGCACCGCCTGCACTGATGCGCTCATTGGCAATTGAAATTATTCGCAGAAAAATGGTTGTTAGCTGGTGGACCAATGTTCGGTTTGAAAAAAGTTTCACCAGGGATCTTTGTTGGTTGTTGAAAGCATCCGGCTGTATTGCGGTGAGTGGCGGCCTCGAAGTAGCAAGCGATCGATTACTCCTATTAATTCAAAAAGGAATTACGGTAGCCCAGGTTGCAAGGGTGAATAAACATTTTACCCAAGCGGGAATAATGGTACATGCTTATTTAATGTATGGGTTTCCTACACAAACGGCACAGGAAACGATTGACTCTTTGGAAATGGTGCGACAAATGTTTAAAACCGGCGTACTGCAAAGTGCCTATTGGCATCAGTTTGCAATGACGGCACATAGCCCCGTAGGCATGAACCCTCAAAAATATAATGTGGTAAAAGAAACAGAAGCCATTGGAACATTTGCCAACAACGATATTGTGCACCAAGACCCGGACGGCGCCAATCATGAAAGCTTTAGCTATGGATTAAAAAAATCTTTGCTCAATTATATGCACAACCTTGGCTTAGATGAACCATTACAAAAATGGTTCGAACAAAAAGTGCCAAAAACAAAAGTAGAACCTGCTTTTATAGAGCATGCATTAATGAATGATGAAGATGTTTTATTTAAACCAAATGCAAAAATTATTTTTTTAGGAAATCAACCTTCGGTTGAATATTTTACGCAGTCAAAAAAAGGTATGAGCCGAGAGATGGCTACACTTAACTTTATAACCAAAGCAGGCAATCATCCCATACAATTGCTGAGGATACAGGCAGATTGGCTGATAAAAACGATACCACATCTTTCTGTGAACAACTTAAAAATTTTAACCCTCAAAGAGTTAATGGTTGATTACGAAAATGCGACAGGCTTGGAAGATTTTGAATTGTTTTGGGATAATAAACCGATGAATACAATGTGGAAAGCAGGGCTATTTGCTTTGTAAAGAATGGTATTGTTTTTCAACTGCAAAGCCAAAAATCTATATCATCTTTAACCCATAATGTCCAATAGCCGTAAACACGGCACACCTTACCAATACACCCACACAGCACCAGGTAACTAATTTTTTTAAGGGTGCATTAAATCCAACACCTACTGCAAGACTAATGGGAGCGCCTACCGTCATTGTTCCTAAAAAGCCCAGCCCAATAATGCCATACTTTTCCCAAAGCTTATGCGCCAAACCATTTTTGGGCTTCTCTTCTTTTACGGGTTTATTTCTTTTAAAAAATGCCCGAATGCGATCGCCGAGAAATGCTGCTACAAAAACACCTACCAGTCCACCAAAAACACTGGAGGCAAAAATCATTAATGGATGCAAGCCAAATGCAAATCCTGCAGGAATGGCGGCATATACTTCAACAGTTGCAAGACTGGCTACGGAGAAAATGTGGAAGAAGTTCAAGAGTGTTGATTATTAATTATTGATTATTTGGAATTCAATGGTTTTAAAGTTCAATCAGCTAAAAGTTTGTGGTTGAGTAATAAATCCGAAATTGATAATTTTAATATCCCCTCACATTTTTACCTTCAATAAAATTCATAAATGCTTTATTGCAAACCCTGTTGCCACCGGTTGTAGGATAATTTCCTGTGAAATACCAGTCGCCTTTATTATTAGGGCAGGCTTCGTGCAGGTTCTCTATGGTTTGATAAATTACATCTACCGGTATGGTTACATCATCCGGAGTAATGAGTTCAGCAATTTTCTTAGAAATTTCCTGCTGGGTAAACGGCTTGTACATTTGCCTTACCACATTTTCGGTATGCAGTTGGTTGTTTCGCTGAAGCTCTTTGCATTTTTCCAACAGCTCATTCAATAGCGATTCGTTGCCATGATCTTTAAGCAATTCCACTGCTGCTCTAAAGGCAATAAAGTCGCCCATTTTGCTCATGTCAATTCCATAGCAATCGGGATAACGTATTTGAGGAGCCGAAGAAACAACAATAATGCGTTTCGGTTTCAGTCTGCTCAGCATTTTAATAATGCTTTGTTTTAAAGTAGTGCCTCTTACTATACTGTCGTCAATTACAACCAGCGTATCCACATTGGCCCTTACAGTACCATAAGTAATATCGTAAACGTGCTGCACCATTTCGTTTCGGCTACTATCTTCCGTTATAAAGGTTCTTAGCTTTACATCTTTAATAGCAATTTTTTCGAGCCTAATTTTTCTGTTCACCATTTCGCTCAGCTTCTCATCGTCGTAATCTTTACCCCAGCTTAAAATACGCTCAACCTTTATTTGGTTTAAATAATCTTCGGCTCCTTTTATTAAACCATAAAATGCCGTTTCTGCTGTATTGGGAATAAAAGAAAAAATGGTATTCTTTAAATCGTAATCAATAGCCTGCAAAATGGTTTTGCTTAGTTTATAACCTAAGGCGTTTCTTTCCCTGTAAATTTTTTCATCGCCACCCCGGCTAAAATAAATTCGTTCAAAGCTGCATGCCTTTCTTTCTTTAGGTTCTACTATTTGTTCTATACTTACTGAGCCATCGGCTTTTACAATTAATGCATTGCCCGGCATTAGTTCTTTTACTTCGTTTTCATCTAAATTAAATGCAGTACGAATGGCCGCTCTTTCGCTGGCGCCCACCACCACGTCGTCGCCAATATAATAGTACGATGGCCTTATGCCATGCGCATCTCTCATTAAAAATGCATCGCCATTGCCCACAATGCCACCAAAATGAAAGCCGCCATCAAATAAGGGTACTGCTTTTTTTAGCATGGTAACCACATCGGGCTTGCCCGGATTTTCTTCATCGGAAGCCACTAAAAAATGATGCAACACTTCCATCATGGCCGCAAGGTCGCTTTGGCTTTGAAATTCGCCCGGCTCCATATTTACCAGTCCAAAAAGTTCTTCGGTATTTACTAAATTAAAATTGCCGGCCAGTGTTAAATTGCGGCTCGGCATTATATTTTTTTTAATAAACGGATGGCAAAACTCTACATTGTTTTTTCCCTGTGTGCCATAGCGAAGATGGCCCAGCAACACTTCGCCCATTGCGGGCAAATGGCCCTTTATTAATCCGGGGTGCTGTAAAATATCAGGCTGATGTTTTTCCAGTTCAGCAATTTCCTGTCCAAGCTTGGAAAACAAGTCGGCAATGGGTTGCGTGGCATTGCTCCTGCTTCTGTACAAAAAAGGGTAGCCCGGTTCGGTGTTCAATTTTACTGTGGCAAAGCCGGCGCCATCTTGTCCACGATTGTGTTGCTTCTCCATTAAAAGGTACAGCTTGTTGAGGCCATACATTACCGATTGGTGCTGTTGTTGATAATAGCTTAACGGTTTACGCAGGCGAATGAAGGCAAGCCCGCACTCGTGTTTTATTTCGTCACTCATTGTTTGTTGGTTCCGGTTATTGGCCGTTTTGAATGAGCCGCAAAATTAACCCTTTCATCCATGCAAAAAAAATCCCGAACCATGTTCGGGATGCATTTATTCGTTAATATTTTTTATAAACCACTAATGGTTATACCGGCTTGAAAAAGTTTCATATCTGCCGCAACACCATCTTTAAACATGCTGCCAAACGAATAGGCACCAAAAAGGGTAAAATTGCCATAACCTACTCTTGCAGTAGCCGAAAGACGTGAGCTGTTAAAGTATTTTTTTGCAACTACTTTTTCGGTATAGTCGTTTATTACACTGCCGCTGGCACTCCTCAAAGTTTTTCCTTTAGTTTTTCCACTCAGTAAAAGGCCGGCTTTTATACCAATGGCTGCTTTAAGGCTTTTGGAAGGCGTTTCGGGTTTTGCCGTAAACCTTAGTTCCAAAGGAACTTCTACAAAGGTGGTAGAAAGTTTAAACTTTTTAAAGTTTTGTGCACTGTCCACATCTANNGGATTGTTTTTAAAAGGCTTATTCAACATCAGGTAAACATTGGCACTGCGTTGAAAGCCGCCAATATGGTCTTTAATGCTATCGGGGGCGCCGGTTAAGCTGTTGAGGCCAAGTTGAATCATTATATGGTCGCCGGCTTTATTAAGGTCTAATTGTTTTTTGGGCGATGTGCTTTCTTGTGAAAAGGCGGGCATAAAAGCGAAAGAAGCCATAGCCAGCACCAGTAATTTTCTCATAATTATTTGTTGTGGGGCAAAAATAAAATGGCCCACGGTTAATGAAAGGTTAAATGATTAGGGCGCAAAAGTAAGGCTTTCAAGGGTTTCCCGAATAGTTCAACTAAAAACGATGGAATAAATTTCTATTTCATGTTTTAAAGAAAACATTCCAATAAAATCGAGCATAGTTTCTACAAATAAAAATAAGTGTACGATAAATGATAGATTTTGTTGGGTGAATATCTGAATTTAGTTAGTTTTGCCCTCCGTTATTAAAACAGGGTTTGGCATTGCCGAATTTTTTGTTGAAAACAGGGCCTATAGCTCAGTTGGTTAGAGCACCTGACTCATAATCAGGTGGTCCCTGGTTCGAGCCCAGGTGGGCCCACAGAAGGGTAAGGGTTTCAAGCGATACAGCTTGGAACCCTTTTTTATTTACTAAACTTTTCAGGCAGAAGTTTTCAAGTTCATGAGTTGGTCTTCGGTGGGGGTACCTTTCAAGTTCTGAACTTTATTCATCCAGAAATAGGGCGCAGATATGGAAAACAACAGCTTTTTGTGAATCCGTTCAGATTCTCTAAATAAATGTATCAAAAAATCATTTGGGTGCAGATATGCAGCTTAGGTTTTGTGGGTTAGAGTACTGTTCTTTTGCTTGCTGTTGACTTTGCCCAGCTGCATATTAATAAAACACTTAGCCTTTATCTTTGCAGCCATGGCTCAAAAAAAATTATTACGATTTGCACAAATAAAAGAAATGCCACATGTGCTTGAATATCCCGAAAACATGAAGGGTGAATGGCATTCTTTTTTTAAAAATAATAATCCCATAGTTTTAGAATTGGCTTGTGGCCGTGGTGAATATGCTATTGGCCTTGCAGGCCTGTGTAACAATAAAAATTTTATAGGTGTAGATGTAAAAGGAAACCGCATGTATATTGGCGCCAAAAAAGCAATGGACCTCCAATACAGCCATGTGGCTTTTTTGCGTACGCAAATTGAAATGATTAACCAATATTTTGATGCCGCTGAGGTAGATGAAATTTGGATTACTTTCCCCGACCCGCAACTGCGTACTTCCAAAGCAAAGAAACGACTTACTCACCCCAGGTTTTTGCGGTTGTATCAACAAATTTTAAAGCCGGGCGGTTGTATTCATTTAAAAACCGATTCGCCTGCTTTGCACTTGTTTACCAGCAAAGTGATAGATATGTACGGACTGACCCTGTTGCATCAAAGCGATAATATTTATGCCGAAGATCATTCAGCGGAATTGGATATTAAAACACATTATGAGTCGCTCGATATAGCGCAAAGCAAAAAAATTCATTATGCACAATTCTCCTTGCCGGATACAATGCCGGATTTAGATGAAGCTTTAATGGAAAATTTGAAACAAACGGAAAAGGGGTATGAACACGCTTAAAGAAGGAGAAGATTATTACTTTAACGAGGAAGGACTAATGGTGTTGACCAAAAAATTTCATTTACAAAAAGGCTTTTGCTGCGGTAATGGCTGTAAACACTGCCCTTATGATTTCAAAAATGTAACAGAACCCCTGCGAACCGAACTTTTAAAAAAAAGAGCAGTGAATAATGATGGTTGTTTTTTATCTTTTAAACATGAAAAAAAAGCTTTTGGAAGAAACCCCTAGAACCACTACCAAAGAATATTCGTTTTTTGCCGATGTGTATGATGTGGTGAGGCAGGTGCCAAAAGGAAGAGTAACTTCTTATGGCGCTATTGCCAATTTTCTTGGAACCAAATTATCGGCCAGAATGGTGGGCTGGGCCATGAATGCAGCGCATAACGCCAGGCCAAAAGTGCCGGCACAACGAGTAGTAAACAGAAATGGAATGCTTACCGGCAAACATCATTTTGAAACTGAAACCAAAATGGAGGAGCTATTAAAAAATGATGGCATTGTAGTGAAGAATGATACCATTGTTGATTTCAAAATTAAATTTTGGGACCCGGCAAAAGAGCTTGGTTTGTAAAGTACTATTAAAACAATTGAAATGGGAAAATCGGAGTTTTTGGGAAAAATAGCTTTTATTAATCATGAAAAAAATTATGCCGACATTGAATATGAAGCCGGCGGAAAACAAAGAAGCATAAAAGGATTGATTGATATTGACACCCAAAAAAAACTAAAAGAAAAAAAGCTTATCAAAAAAACTCATCATTTTATGGTAGGCGATATGGTGAGCTTTATTATTACCGAAGCTAAGAACGGAAAAAATGTGGCGAGCAATATTATTTTTTTGTACAATAATGCTTTGGACAATGTTATTAATAAAGCATCGCAACTTAATAGCTTTAAGGGCTATTTAAAATTAATTGATGGAAAATATTTTGTAAAAGAAGTGGAGAGTTATGTGTTTTTTCCCGTTGCCATTTCGCCCTGGCAAATTTTACCCACCACAAACGAGTTGAACGACCCTGTAATTTTTTCGCTGGATCAACCCGAAAAAAAAGATAAAGCCATTGCACAATTACAAAAAGTAAAATACAAGCCGGAGTACTTAAAAGCTAAAAAGCTATACCAGGAAAAAGCCATTATAGACGCACAAATTGTAAGAGTAAGTCCTCACAATATTTATCTGAATATTGTGGGTGATGCCATACAGGCTAAACTTTCTTTAAAAGAAATAGAGCAAACTAAGGTCTATTCAATTGGTGATATTATTCAAGTGAGGATAAGTTTTATTGGCCATCATAAAGTTGCAGTAGAAAAAGTGTAAGTTATTTATAGAAGGGCTCAATCATCCAGTAAATTATTACCCCGGTTAAAGCCACATACATCCACAGTGGCCACACCCATCGTACCATTTTTTTGTGTTGTGTATAATTTCCCGTTAATGCATGATAAGCTGCAAATAAAATAAAGGGCATTGCCAGGCCGGCCAGCGGAATATGCGTAAGCAACAAAGCAAGATAAAAACTCCTCATAGATCCGGCAGCCTCTTTTTCTGCAGCGCTCAATCCTTTAATGCCATCTGTTTCGCCGTAAGCTGTTTCGCCGGCAAATAAATGATGCCCTACATACGACACTAAAAACAAAACAGAAAGCAGTATTGCAAGCTGCATAATTTTTTTATGCAGCATATAGTTTTTATTTTTTACACTTAGCAAACCACCAATTAACAGTAACGATACAGCACTATTAATACATGCATTAATGGTTGCAAAAATTCTTGGGTTAAATGGTAAAATGTCCTGTCCGGCCAGGTTATATTTTCCTAAAATAGTGATGGCAATAAATAAAACTACCGAAACGGAGATAATCCATGTTTTGGCTTTTTTATAGTTGGGTTGCCAGGAGGGTTGGAGCATATTAGTTTTTTTCTCTTTTTTTATTTAGCCATACCGTTATTAAAATTACAATGGCAATGCCTGCAAAAATAATTGGCAGTATTGGTATAAAGGATCTAAATACCGATGGTTTATGTTTATCTTTTTCAAGCATTAGTATGGGAATATCTCTTACCAATGTTCCAAGCTGTACGGTATCAAAACCATTGTACCATCCTCTTACCACCCGGTTGCTATCGAGCAAGAAAAAGTTTTCGGTGTGTATAAAAGCGGTATCCACATTTGTATCGGCAATGCTTGCTTTTATTTCATTAAATGCAAAGTCGTAAATCTCTTTTTTATTGCCGGTAACAAACCACCAGGAGTCGTGATTGACGCCATGCTTATCTGCAAACTTCCTTAATTGTGGTACACTGTCGTACTCGGGATCAATGCTTATAGAAAGGAACTGAACTATATCGGGATTTTTTACAAAAGCATCCTGTACCCTTTTCATATTTTTGGTAAGCCCCGGGCACACACTTGGGCAGCGGGTAAAAAAGAAATCGAGCACAATTACTTTTCCTTTTAAATCATTCAACGATACATTTTGACCGAGTTGGTTGGTAAAGTTAATGTTGTTCACTTTGTGCCAAATAGTATCGGTAGTAGTTTTGCCGCCACTTTCTTTAATTACTACATCATCGTAAAAATATCGGCGAGGAATATGCACCGCATCTTTGCTGTAATACATTGCAATAAAATATCCTATAAGTGGTATCAGCACTACTGCCAATAAAGTAAGAATTGCATTCCTGTTCACTGCTAAATTTTTTCAATTGGTTTTAGGTGGCAAAGGTCGTTAATTGAAACGGGTTTATCTATCATAAACAAAATAAAAAAGCCATCATTTCACAGATGGCTTATAAATAATATAAAATATTCGCTTATGGTTTTTCTCCCTGATGCAATGCCGGGGTTACATGTTGTTCGGTTTTAGTTGCATCGGGGCGACTATGTCCATCTGTGTTCTTTAAGTTTTTCCAACTTTCTCCGTCGGCCAAAAATGCAATTATGAACCAAACAAATAATATCAATGGAATAATGATAGTCATTATGAAATTACGAATTTCATCGCCCAGGTGCATAAATACCGAAACAATGTAATATGCTTTTGCTAAGGTTAGTAAGCCTATCACAATTTTTGTAGTTATAACCGGAGTGTAACTCCATTGGCCATGTTTAGCATACAATAAATAACCCAGTGCAAGTTCAATAATAGTTAGCACTGATAATATCCAAAACACTCTCCAAATTCTACCGGTACCGCTTGCATGCTCGGGGTGAAAAGTAATTTCGTTTGACAAATCGTGTGGTGATGACATAAATATTTTTTTAAATCGGTCGTTTTAGAATTTTATTAAACAAGATAAAAGCAAAGGAATACAAATACCCAAACTAAATCTACAAAGTGCCAGTAAAGCCCTGCTTTCTCAATCATTTCGTAATGGCCACGCTGATCAAAATGTCCGAGCCTGGTTTTAAGATACATGATAATATTAATTACCACTCCACTAAAAACGTGGAAGCCGTGGAAGCCTGTAATACCAAAGAAATATCCCCCAAAAGCAATTGGACCCGGTGTGGTAATATGCAGGCTACTGTTTTGAATAGCCGTTTGAATAGATGAAATCATTTCGCTTCTGCTCATGTCGGCTGTATGTGCATTATGGTTGAAGGAGTGAACTATTGAAGCAAGATTAGCATCGGGTGTGTTTTGTAGAGCTGTGGTTACTGCTGAAGGATCGGCATAAACACCCCAGGGGTTGCCGGTTACAGTGGTGCCCATTGTTTTTAAAACGCCATCTACCAATACGGTGTGGTCGCCGGTAATCATGTGGGTCCATTCCCAGGCCTGGCAACCTAGGAAGGCAAGGCCTCCTAAAATGGTAAAGATCATATACTTTTCCACTCCTTTCCGGTTCATTTTGTGTCCTTCATGCACCGCTAATACCATAGTTACAGAACTAAATATTAGAATGAAGGTCATTAAGCTTACAAATGCAAGCGGAAGGTTGGCGTGGCCTGCAAAAGGAAATGCATTAAACACCTGGTTTGGATCGGCCCAATGATTTACACTAAAGCGAATGGTACCATAGCTAATGAGAAATGCGCCAAATGTAAAGGCATCGCTCATCAAAAAATACCACATCATTATTTTACCATAGCTGGCATTAAAAGGGCTGCGACCGCCTGCCCACCATTTTGTTCCCGCCGGTATTGAAGTTGTTGACATAAAGAATGATTCTAAATTCTAAATAACAAATATTAAAAACAGTTTATTTTATTAAATACATAAACAGCAATAAGTACAACCAAAGCACATCTACAAAATGCCAGTATATACCCATTACTTCTATGGGTGCTGCACTATACTGCTTTACTTTGTTGCTATAGCCTTTAATGTTCATAACAATAAGCGCAATTATTCCTCCCAATACATGGAGCGCATGCACACCTACTATCACATATAAAAACGAATAAGCAACATTTGAATTAAGGGAAAAACCCTGAGCGGTCAATTGAATAAATCCAACAATTTGCAATGCTACAAATGTTATTCCCAGTAATAATGTAATTACAAAAAAAGATCTGTGCTTTTTTATATTTCTTTCTTTGAAAGCCTTCACTGCCATTACCATTGTAATACTACTCAGCAGTATTACAATAGTGCTAATCCAAAATAGCGTTGGAATTTCAAAGCCTGCCCAACCTGCCTGGTTTCTTTTAACAATGACTGCGCTGGTTAACCCTGCAAACATCATCATCATACTTCCTATGGCTACCCACAAATTAAATTTGTAAGGGTGTATTCTATTTTTTTGTTCTGTTGCCACTGTACGCATTCCTCTGTTTTTACAATTAGTTTATGTTTTACATTTTGTCGGCCCATAAGCTCAATAACACAATCATCAAATAAAAATAAGAGCCAAACATTACTTTTCTTGCAGATGCGGCATCCATTTTTATTAAAAGTCTAATACTTAAAAGAACCATTGCCAGGTTGCAACCCAACACTATCCACATACTCCATTTTCCACTTATTTGATAATAGTATGGTAAGATGCCTACAGGAATCATCATTACACTATACATTACCGTTTGTACTGCGGTAAATCTGGTGGGGCCTTTATCGCTTGGTAAAAGCTTAAAGCCTGCCTTGCTATAATCGTTGTGAGCAATCCATGCTATGGCCCAAAAATGTGGAAACTGCCACAAAAATTGTATGCCAAACAAAATCCACCCTCCGGTCCAACTGTTTACCATGCCCTCGCTAAAACCGGCTACCCAACCAATTAAGCAGGGCAATGCTCCCGGAACCGCTCCCACTAAAACGGCTATACTGTTTACTTTTTTTAATGGTGTATAAATAAATCCATACAACAGTAAACTAAACAAACTTAGTAATGCTGCTTCTAAACTAAAGTTGTACATAATACCACACCCCACAATGCCCGCTACAATAATAAAAGCCCAGGCTTCGTTTACGCTCATTCTACCGGCAGCTACCGGCCTGGATGCAGTGCGTTTCATCATGGCATCTGTATCTTTTTCCAACACCTGGTTAATGGCATTTGCCGAACCGGATACCAACATTCCGCCTACAAAAAGTAAAAGAACTTGTATTAAATTAAAACTTACATTGGGAGAAAGCAGGTAGCTGATTACAGTGCTAAAAACCACCATAAAACTTAAGGTGAATTTTATTAATGCAAAATAATCTTTCAGCTTGCTTGCCAACGCAAACGAAGTTGAGTTGGTTGTTCGCTTGTTCTCCGCCATCACATTTATAATTAGCTAACTTAAATAATTTGAAAATTAGCTAATGGTTCCTTCGTTTAAAATTTTCGTCTCACACACTATTGCTACAACATTTTCAAATATTTAAATTAATATTTAGTGTTTTGATTCGTCTTCGCCAATTGGTGTATCCTGGGTAATAAAATCTTTTCCATCTTTNNGATTCGTCCTCCCTCACCTCTTCCGTCTGAGGAATAAAATCCCTTCCATCCTTACTATAATCGTATGCCCAACGATGAACTTCCGGAATTTCGCCGGTCCAGTTTCCATGTCCCGGACGAATAGGGGTTGTCCATTCCAAAGTTGTTGCATTCCATGGATTTTTTGTGGTTACTTTTCTTCCTTTAAAAATAGAATAGAAAAAGTTGAACACAAATAATAGTTGAACTGCAAAAACAATCATTGCAACCAAGCTAATAAACTCATTTAAACCGCCAAATTGTTTAAATGATTCCCAGTTACTAAAATCAAAATAACGGCGTGGCATACCAGCAAATCCCTGGTAGTGCATTGGCCAAAAGATAAGATAAGCTCCTATCAATGTTATCCAAAAATGAATATAGGCTAGCGTGTTGTTCATATAACGGCCATACATTTTAGGAAACCAGTGATAAATACCGGCAAACATTCCAAAAAACGAGGCTACACCCATTACAATATGGAAGTGAGCAATTACAAAATAGGTATCGTGTAAATGAATATCTAAAGAAGAGTTGCCTAAGAAAATACCGGTTAAACCTCCGCTTATAAACATGCTTACAAAGCCAATGGCAAACAGCATGCCCGGGGTAAACCGAATATTGCCTCTCCACATGGTGGTGAGCCAATTAAATACTTTAATGGCAGAAGGTACTGCAATTAATAAAGTAAGCAAAACAAATACAGCTCCTAAGAATGGATTGAGGCCTGTTACAAACATATGGTGAGCCCAAACTAAGAATGCAAGTACCGCAATAGCAAACATAGACGCCACCATGGCCATATAACCAAATATTGGTTTGCGGCTGTTGATGGCTAAAATTTCGGAACAAATACCCATGGTTGGCAATACAATAATATATACTTCGGGATGCCCCAGGAACCAAAATAAGTGTTGGAATAAAATGGCACTTCCTCCTTCATTTGGTAAAATTTTACCCGCTACATAAATATCGCTTAGGAAGAAACTTGTACCCAGGTTGCGATCGAATAACAATAAGATAGCGCCGCTTAACAATACAGGGAAACTTAAAACCCCTAATACTGCAGTAAAGAATAAAGCCCAAATGGTTAATGGCATACGTGTCATGCTCATACCTTTGGTACGCATATTTAAAATGGTAGTGATATAGTTTAACCCACCCAATAAAGATGAAACTATAAACATTGCCATACTTACCAACCATAAATCCATACCTATTTTACTGCCTTCCGAAGCCTCGCCCAATGCACTTAATGGAGGATAAATAGTCCAACCGCCGCTTGCAGGACCTGTTTGAACAAACAGTGAGCTCATCATTATTACCGAAGCTAAAAAGAAGAACCAGTAGCTAAGGCAGTTTAATAATGGCGAAGCCATATCTCTGGCTCCTATTTGCAATGGAATTAAAAAGTTGGCAAACGTACCACTAAGGCCGGCTGTTAGAACAAAGAACACAAGGATGGTTCCATGCATGGTTACTAGTGCATAATAAAACTCGGGATGTAGTTTTCCGCCTTCGGCCCAGTGGCCCAGTAAATCTTCCAAAAAAGGAAAACTTTGATCGGGGTAGCCAATTTGTAACCGGAATATTACCGAAAACAAGCCACCAATAATTGCCCAAATAATACCGGTAATAAGAAACTGTTTAGCGATCATTTTATGATCCATACTAAACACATATTTACTTATAAAAGTTTCGTGGTGGTGGTGATGTCCATGGTCGGCATCATGTGCTCCATGTAATGCTTCACCATGTAATGTAGCTGCGCTGCTCATAATCTTGTGTATTTTTCGAACCCTGTTTAATTATTTTTTTAAATCAACAGATGCTGTTTGAACTTTAGTTGTATCTGCTGTAGCTGGTTTTGGTGCTTTATCCGGAAAAACCCTAAAATATTCTGGTGTTTGGCTTGCTAACCATTTTTTATAATCTGCTTCTGATTCTACCACTATTACGCCCCTCATACTAAAATGGCCTTTACCGCACATTTGGTCGCAACTGATTTCATAAGTAAAATTAGGATTGCCTGTTTTTTCTTTCATTTCGGCAGTTGTAAACTGTGGAGTAAACCACATTGTGGTAGGTATGCCTGGTACTGCATCCATCTTCATACGGAAATGAGCAAGACCTACGTTGTGAATTACATCCTGTGCATGAATTACCAATTTAACAGGTCTGCCAACGGGTAGGTGCATTTCTGTAGTTCTTAAATCGTCCCAACTTTTATCGTCGCCTACAAAATCAACACCAAGGTCGTTGCCCGAGGGGATGTTGGATAACTTATAATTCTTTTTTCCCAAAATACCGTCTTTACCAGGGTAGCGAATTTCCCAACCAAACTGATGACCGGTTATTTCTACTGTGTGATAACCTTGCGGAGGATCGCCGGTGATTTTAAACCAAAATTTTAATCCAAAAACCACTAAAACGGTTAAGAATATTGCCGGAACAGTAGTCCAAAGTAATTCCAACTTGTTGTTATGTGGAAAATAAAATGCTTTACGGTTGTCTTTTTCCTGGTATTTAAATGCAAACCAAAACAACAATAATTGAGTAATTACAAAAACCACCCCTGTAATTGCAATGGTAATCATCATCATACTATCAATTTCTTCTCCTTCAACAGAAGCAGAGCCCTGGGGAAACAAGGTTTTTTTGTAATACAACTCATTGCAATACCAGGCTCCAATAAAACCCAGCACCAAAAATGCTATCATTAAAAAAGCATTAATTCTGTTGTTTTGCTTGCGTGATTTTTCTTCACCTTTCAATACACTCACATACTCGCTCGTTTTAGCAATCTGAAAAATGATTACAAAAACCAGGATGCCAATGGCTACAAGAAAAAATTCCTTCATTTTTTTATTTTTTTCTCCGCTGCTTTTATGCTACGGCAATGTGTTGATTAGTTCTAAATTCTATTTTATATTTTACTCTTTCAAAAAATTAAGTATGGTGAATAATACTTTCTTTTAAGAAAGGATGATTTTTTGCAGTGGTTGGATGGCTAATAAGGTATCGGCCAATACTCCACATCATAATACCTATAAATAATGCTGCAATACCAAATTCAAAGAAAGACATTCCGGCATGATCCCTAACGGTACCCGGCATTACCATTTGATAAAAATCTAACCAATGTCCAAAAATAATTACAATAGCCATTAAGGACAGGGTAGAATAATTTCGCTTGGTTGCTTTCTTCATTAAAATTAATAGTGGCGCAACAAAGTTTAAGATTAGGTTTAAGAAGAAAATAGCTTTGTATGGGCCAGCTTTTTCAGCAGTTCCAATTCTATCTACAAAATACCTGGTTTCTTCGGGTTGGTTACTATACCAAATAAGCATGTATTGCGAAAACCAAACGTAAGTCCAAAAGATAGAAAAGGCAAACATGAACTTTCCAATATCATGAATGTGCTCGTCGCTTACATATTCCAACTCACCCTTACCTTTCATCCACATTACGTAAAGCGCAATTAAGGCCATACCCGATACAAAGGTACTTGCAAAAGTGTACCAGCTAAACATGGTACTGTACCAATGTGCGTCAATGCTCATTAACCAAAGCCATGGAGTAGTAGAGGCAACGGTTAATCCAAATACTACGGTAAATAATGAAGCCCAAACGGTGTTTTTCCAAATCCAGCCTTTGGTTTCTTCATAGTCCATTGCTTTATTATCGGTTTGTAAACTAAGTGTACGCATTTTTTTGCCCAGTATCCACCAAAGGAAAATGGTAAGTGCAGAACCAATAAGGAAAAAATATGGATTTAAGAAGCCGCTTTTGTTTTTTAATATTTTATCGGCCGCAACAGCATCTTTATCTAACCAATGATAAATATCTGTACGATGCAAAGCCACTAAAGCGATAAAGATGATGAAAGCAATAATACCCAATAAAGGTACTGCGCTAGAGATGGCTTCTGTTACTCTACGGAAAGCAATTTGCCATCCACCGTGGGCCATAGTGGTTACACACAAAAAGAACATTGCTGCATTTACCACCAGCAGCCAATAGGTACAGTTTTGTAATAATACTGCCCAAAATCGGGTGCCTTCGCTGTGTGTGGCTCCATGAGCTGCTTCGCCTGCTACATGATGCACCGGAGCTGTAAATGGATGATAGGCTATTATACCATATACCAGCGCCGCAAGGCCGGCAATAACAAGCCCCATTGTCCATTTTTTATATGCAGCCGGTAATTCAAAACGATGTTCCATTTATAAACTATTTGTGTGTTCGAAGGCTTATGCCTATCTTATATTTTGTTAAACTCTTTTAGTTTTTTGTAGTGGTAGCGCTATCAACAGCCGGAGCTGCTTTTGCTGTACTGTCTGTAGCAGGTTTTACGCCACCTTGTAATGTTCTTACATACTTAATAATTTGCCAACGTTGTTTTCTGGTTAACTGCGAGGCATAACTACCCATATTGTTTTTTCCATAGGTGATGGAATGAAACATGGTGCCATCCGCCATTGTAACATAGGCAGGAAGTGTAAGATCAACTATACCACCAACTTTACCGCTCATTGGGCCATTGGCTTTGCCTTTTTCGCCGTGGCATACACCACAATTAATATTATACAACCTGGCCGCTTCCATCATTTCCACCGAAGACATACCAACAAATGGGTTGGCAACAGATGCACTCAATTTATATCCAACGCTATCATGTGGCAATGTGTAAGGAAACTCATCGCCTCTCTTAATTGTACCGGGCACGGGTTGTGCATTAAAATAAATTTTATCGCCCCCTTTATCCAGTACATCACCGGTAAACTTAGTAGAGTCCAGCAAATCGTATGCTTCATAGGTGCGGCTATAGGCCATATCCGGAGCATACACTCTTCCGGGGGTTCTATTATCGCCGCAACTGCTAAAAGCTATTAGTACTATTATTGCAATGGCTGAAAATTTATACATTGTCTTCATTTACTAAATATCAGTTATTTAAACCTGCCTTCAGCAGGAGATTATCAATTATTAATAGCCTTGTTCGTCTTTATACAACTTTTGTTCCTTATCGTATCTGCCAATCCACCAACCGGTTTCTGCTATCTGCACATTCACTTCCTTAGCACCTGCATTTTGTAAAAAATTTTGCACGGCTGAATCATCGGTTTTATCGGTACATTCAATAGCCATTACAAACAAATCGTCGGTTGCCCTTGGATGAAAGTGATGTTTTTTTACAAATGGGGCTAAATTACACAGGTAGCAAAAAGTAAGCACCATCCCTACGGCCGAAAATAAAACCGTTAATTCAAATGTAATGGGTATCCATGCCGGTAGGGCAAAATAAGGTTTACCGCCAATGTTAAGCGGCCAGTCTTTTGTAAAAATCCAGGTAATAAAACCCAATGCCGTACATGTACCCGTAATTGCATAGATAAAACCGGCAGTATGCAGGCTTGTTTCTCTAAGCCCCATAGCATGATCCAATCCATGAACAGGAAAAGGGGTATATACGTCATGAATTTTGTATCCTTGCTTGCGTACATTTTTCACCGCAGGAAAAAGCACTGCTTCATCATCGAAGCTGCCTACTACAAATTTTTTTACTCCTCCAGCCATATTAACGATTTATGATTTAGCTTTTAGCTTTTAGCCGCCAGCTCTTTTAAAATTTTAAAACTAATTTTTAATCATTGCAAATCCATCACTTTCAACTCTCCACTTTCAACTTAATGTGCATGAGCCACATCTTCCTGGTAAAACCTATCAGCATCTTTCTTTTCTATATCAGTCATTTTAGCTTTATAGTTTTCTCCACTTGTTTTCAAAATAGATTTAATCTCTGCCACCGCAATTACCGGGAAGTATTTTGCAAACAAGAAGAAACAGGTAAAGAACAATCCAAAAGTACCGAGGTAGAAACCAATTTCCCAAATACTTGGGCTATAATAAGTACTCCAGCTCGATGGTAAAAAGTCTCTGTAAACAGAAGTAACGATAATCACAAAACGCTCGTACCACATACCAATATTTACAATAATACTCATGAAGAAAGTAACCCAAATGTTTCTGCGCAATTTGCGGCTCCAAAACAATTGAGGGCTTACCACATTACAAAACATCATTAACCAATAGCTCCATCCATAAGGAGTGAATGGGTTAGCACGGTTTTCCTGGAACACATACATTTCATAAATGTTTTGGCTATAGTATGCACCAATAAATAACTCGGTTAAGTAAGCACAACCCACAATGCTTCCGGTTAATACAATTACCTTGTTCATGGCTTCTATATGTCCCATGGTAATATAGTCTTGCAGGTTCATTACTTTGCGAACAACTATCAACAGGGTTTGCACCATTGCAAAGCCCGAGAAGATAGCGCCTGCCACAAAGTAAGGAGGGAAGATGGTAGTATGCCAACCCGGAATTACCGAAGTGGCAAAGTCAAAAGATACAATGGTGTGTACCGAAAGTACCAATGGTGTACTCAAGCCGGCCAATACCAATGAAAGGCTTTCGTGGCGCTGCCAGTGTTTAGTACTACCGGTCCAGCCGAAGGCTGCAACACCATACATCATTTTACGGAATTTGGTTTTAGCCCTGTCTCTTACAGTAGCAAAATCGGGCAACAAACCACTATACCAAAATAATAATGAAACGGTGAAGTAAGTTGAAATCGCAAATACATCCCACAACAGTGGTGAGTTAAAGTTTACCCACAATGGACCTCTTGTATTAGGATAAGGAAGTACAAAGAATGCCATCCACACACGACCCATGTGCCAAATGGGAAACTGGCCTGCACACATCACCGCAAAAATGGTCATTGCCTCAGCAGCACGGTTTACACCCGTTCTCCATCCCTGGCGGAAAAGCAACAAGATTGCAGATATAAGCGTACCGGCATGACCAATACCAACCCACCAAACGAAGTTGGTGATATCCCAACCCCAACCAATGGTTTTATTGAGGTTCCACTGGCCTACACCATACACCACTTCACGATACACACTGTACACCCCAAATAAAAGCAACGCTACACTGATCCAAAAACCAATGTACCAAAGCCTGGTTGGCTTAGCTTCTATCGGGCCAATGATATCTTCTGTAATCTGGTGATAATTTTTATCGCCATCAACCAATGGTTCCCTTTGTTGCGATTCGTATTTCAGTAATGACATATCTTAAAGTATAAAGTCAAAAGTCAAAAGTCAAAAGTGGCTAAAATTGTTGCTTTTAATTTTTACTTTTTAATTTTTATTTTTTACTTATCGGTTTTAATTTAATGAGCAGCGGGTGCATGTGCTTCTTCTTCCTGATGACCCAATTGCCTGTCGGTATTTTTAACCTTAGCCAGGTAACTAACATTAGGCAATACGTGCAGCGTTTCCAGCACATAGAAATTACGGGTAGCATCTTTTCTTGCAATACTCACATCACTTTTTGGATCGTTCACATTACCAAAGCTTATACATCCGCTTGGGCAGGCTTGAGAACAGGCAACTTTTACATTGCGAACCAATGATGGATCCTGTGCCTTTTTGGCTTCTAACTTGCTTTCCTGTAAACGCTGTACGCAGAAAGAACATTTTTCAATTACACCACGAGCCCTTACAGTAACATCGGGGTTCAATACCATTCTTGTTAAATCGTCGTTCATTTGACGAATTACCTCGTTGGTATCGGTACCTATCAATGCCTCCTGGTTGTCGGCAAAACTATCAGAGCCGTTATAATCTAACCAGTTAAAGCGACGTACTTTATAAGGACAGTTGTTAGCACAATACCTTGTACCAATACAACGGTTATAAGTCATTTGGTTTAACCCTTCGCTGCTGTGGTTGGTTGCTGCTACCGGGCATACGTTTTCGCAAGGAGCATTATCGCAATGCTGGCAAAGCATTGGTTGATAAATTACATCGGGGTTTTCAATATCTCCGGTAAAGTAGCGGTCAATACGCAGCCAGTGCATTTCGTGTGCCCGTTGAACCTGTATTTTACCTACCACACTCACATTATTTTCAGCAGTACAAGCTACCACACAAGCCATACATCCTGTACAGGTATTGAGGTCAATGCTCATACCCCATTTAATACCGGGTTTTGCATGGTCGGGGTAAATGGTAGCGTCTTTTACAAAATCTGTTTTGCCATGTGGTGTTACCATTTCCCTTTCTTCAGTAGCGTGAGCTAATAATGAAGCAGGGTTTGCGGTATAGCTTGCCAAATTAGTTTCAAAAACAATTGGGCGATTTTCAGAAGAACCGTGTACCTGGGTTTGTGCAAGCGCATAAACATCGCCGGTTTTTTCAACTGAAGCAACTGAAGTATATGAGAAGTTAGCGCCATCAAATCCTACAAAAGGATAAGCATTTTTACCGGCTCCAAATGCTGCACGGCCGGTCCATTCCAATGCCTGATCTTTATTGGCACTGCTGCGGCCATAACCCAAAGCAATAGCAACTGTTTCGTTGTTTAACCCGGGTATAATCAATGCAGGTAATTCAATGGATTTTCCATTGACTGTTATTTTTAATACCGGTTTTTCCGGTGTTACTTCATACTTATCTGCCTGGCGTTGATTGTTCACTACATCTAGGCCCAACACTGCTTTTGCAAAGCCGGTGCTTATCATTGCATAGTTATCCCAGGTTACTTTACTCACCGGATCGGGAACTTCTTGTAACCATGGGTTATTTGCCTGACTACCGTTTCCGATAGATATTTTTTCGTACAAAACTACTTCGTATGCGCCTGATTTTGAAGAGGCTGCTTTTGATGCCGCCGCAGCCAATGCGCCTGCATTGTATGCGCCTGCTGCTGAGGCTGCTGATGTTGCTGGTTCTATAACACCATCTTGCAATGCTTTATCCCATGCAGCTACGCTACCTAATTTTGCCGACCAATAATTTTTAAAATAAGTTTCATAATCCGTAGCATTAGCAGCCCATTTTAATAAAGAGGTTTCAAATGCTCTTGTTTTAAACAATGGGTTAATGGTGGGCTGAATTAAACTTACATATCCGGTTTTGGGTTCAGCATCACCCCAGCTTTCTAACCAGTGATTAGAAGGAAGAATATATTTACATTGCTCGGTGGTTTCATCCATTGTGCCGTTAAAAGAAACAGACACCGGAACTTTATTTAAACCATCAATAAATTTTTTGCTATCGTTGTATGAGTAGGCAGGGTTTACAGCATATACTAGCAAAGTGCCTACTGAGCCCGCATTCATGTCGGCTACCAACTGTTGCATTTCGCTGTCAATACCCTTGCGGCTATTTGTGGTGGCTGCCCAATTAATGGTAGTGCCATTTGCACCTATTGCTTCGTTAATGGCATTTACTACCACTTGAATATTTACATCGTTGCTACCACAAACCACCAATGCAGCACCCTTGCTGGCATTTAGTAATGCTGCTGTTTTTTCAATACCGGCTGCCAATTTTTTATCGGCAATGGAAGGGGCCGTTACTGCACCACCCAATTTAGCCAATAATGCTAATGCAACTGCTCCGGTTTGAGAAGGCTTGTGAGTAAAGCGATCGTCGGCATTACTGCCCGTCATGCTCATCATACTTTCAAAATGAATATGACGACTCAACTCGGGTTTTGTACTTTTTACCTTACGGTTTTCGGCATATTGCATGCTAAATTCTGTAGGGCTAAGCCAGGTTCCTAAGAAATCGGCACCAAGGCTAACAATTGTTTTTGCTTTATTAAACTGGTATGAGGGAATTACTCTTTTACCATAACTTAATTCATTTGCCTGCAACATTCCACTATAGCTCACCGCATCGTACTGCACATGACGACTGCCGGGATATTTTGCCAAAAACTCACTTATTACCTGCAATGTGCTGGGAGAGTGAATGGTTGCTGTTAACAAAACTATCGACTTTGCTCCCTGTGCTGCAACAGCATCGGCAACCATTTTATCAAATGCATCAAAGCTGCTAACTTCTTTAAACTCGCTGCCACTTTTTTGAAGTGGATGACGCAATCTTGTAGGATCGTATAAATCTAATACAGATGCCTGGGCCTGAGCACTGGTACCACCTTTGGTAACAGACGACAATTCGTTTCCTTCTATTTTAATAGGGCGGCCATCTCTTTGCTTTACAACAACCGAAATAGCATCGCCGGCATTTATATAAGTAGAAGCGTAATAGTTGGCAATACCCGGAGTAACATCATCGGGCCTGTTTAAATAGGGAACCGATTTTTTTACCGGCGTTTGGCAGCTTGCTGCAATTGCAGCAGCGGCTGTGCTAAATCCAAGATATTTTAAGAAATCTCTACGTGGAGTAGCTGCATCTAAAATGCCCTTCCCATCAAGATCTGCCAATGGCAGCAACTCTTCCTGAAATTCGTTTTGAGATGCCTGCTGATGATTGTCAGACTGTGTGAGTTCTCCGAAACTTTGCCAGTACTTTTTATTCATAATTTGTTAATTCGATAATATGATAATTAGCCAATAAAGATTGAAAGAAAAGAACATTATCAAATTGGCTAATTAGCTAATTGGCTAATTAATTAATAGTGACATTTCTGACACTCTGTACCACCTATATGTTCCACTGTTACGCTATCCATTTTTCCGTTCTTCATATCCTGGTGGAATTTTTCGTAAATACTATAGAACCTGTTTCCTTTGCCATCTGCATTAAAGTCAACCTTAGTTTGTCTATGGCAATTGATACACCAGCCCATACTTAAATCGGCAAATTGTTTTACTTCGGCCATATCCTGAATATTGCCGTGGCAGGTTTGGCACTGCTGTTTGCCCACTTTTACGTGTTGGCTATGGTTAAAGTAAACATGGTCGGGCAGGTTGTGAATTTTAACCCACTCAATTGGTCTTGCGCCATCGGGAACCCCGTCTCCATTTTTATCGGGGTTATAGCCGCCTTTTCCTTCTGGTCCGCCATTGGGATCCCATCCGGCATAGCTGTATAGTTTTTGAATTTCTGCTGTACCATTTACTTCGGTTCCATCAGGACGAACCAGTTTTTCGCCGGTATATTCTTTTACTGCCATGTGGCAATTCATACAAACATTTACCGAAGGAATGCCTGCGTGTTTGCTATCCTGTGCTCCACCATGGCAATACAAACAACTAATTTGATTGATGCCAGCGTGTACTTTATGTGAGTAAAAAATAGGTTGAACGGGCTCGTAGTTTTGATGACGCCCCAAGCCAATAGCACCATTAATAGTCCAGTAACCACCAATAGCAAATAATACCAGGATGGCCGTCATTAAATAAGTTTTATTACGATAGAATGGAACGGGTTCGCCACGTTTGATACCTTCTTTTTCGTCGCTTAGTTTGCGGAGATTACTGTTAACCTGTAATAATACAAATCCAATTAACGCAAATATTAAAGTAAGAATACCGTACCAAAGAGTTGATTGGTCTTCGGCTGGAGCAGCAACTGCGCTTCCGTCGCCCGAACCGGCAGGCTTATATTCATCTACATATTTGAATATGGCATCAATCTCTTCTTTGGGCATTGATGCAAAAGCGGTCATTTTGGTAGGGCCCCATTTTTTGAACAACTCCTGTGAGTAAGGGTCTGTATCAATCATTTTAGCCGGACTGGCCATCCATTGATAAATCCAATCCCCTTCGGGCACTCTGTCTTTCCAGCCCTGCAATGCCGGACCGGTAAAATCTTTATCAACTTTGTGGCAACTGGCGCAATTTGCTTTAAACAACGCTTCACCATCTGCAGCCAATACATTATTGTTAATTGAAAAAACAGCAGTTAATAATAAACTTGCAACAAGCTTACTTACGATTTTTCTATAGCGACTCATATCAGTTGTAACGGGGCTAATAATGGAAAAATATCCTTACTCGGTTGCAAAAATAAGGTACGAAACCCACAAACTATCAACATTTTTTAAAATTTTTTTAACCTTATCCAGACTGGATTTCAGCCCTTTGCAGTAAAAAATGAATTGTAATTGTCATAAATATGTACTGCTTAGGCAAACAATTGTATGACAATTTTATTTACAAAGTTATTACAAAGTTTTCCTGCAATTTTGCAGCATGTTTCAAAAACTGCAACGTAAATGGAAGGTAAATTCCATCTCTTTGGTTTTAATTCTAGTAACATTTGCTACAGGCGGAAGCCTTTGTGGTTATTTGGGAAAACTGCTATTAGGATTAACCGGATTAGAAAAAAATATTCTTTGGTTTATCATATATATTATACTGGTAACATTGCTTTGGCCACTTTGTGTATTAGTTATAAGTATTCCTCTTGGCCAGTTTTCGTTTTTTAAAAAATATATAACCAAGATATTTGGCCGTTTTACGGGTAAGAAACAACCTTCGAAAATGAGGGTAGCCATTTTTGCCAGTGGTGCCGGCAGCAATGCTCAAAAAATTATTGAGCATTTTAAAAATAGTAAAACAGTTGAAATTGCCCTGATAGTTTGTAATCAACCCAATGCCGGTGTGCTTCATATTGCCAATACGTATAAAATAGAAACACTCCTAATAGAAAAAGAGCGCTTCTTTAAAGGCGACCATTATTTAAACGACTTGCAATTAAAAAACATTCACTTTATAGTACTTGCAGGGTTTCTTTGGAAAATACCAACAGCGCTAGTGCAAGCCTGGCCTTCAAAAATTGTAAATATTCACCCTGCACTGTTGCCAAAATTTGGCGGCAAAGGAATGTATGGAAATAATGTACACCAGGCTGTAATAGAAGCTGGCGAAACTGAAAGTGGTATTACTATTCACTTTGTTGATGAGGTTTATGATAATGGTAAAATAATTTTCCAAGCAACATGTAAGGTTGAGCCGGAAGACAATACTGATAGCCTTGCTCAAAAAATTCACCGGTTGGAACACACGCATTTTCCGGAAGAACTTGAAAAAGTTCTGATGAAATAAATAAAAGCGTTGGTTTTGGTATTTCTCTTTTCTGCGCCGTTTTTGATCTGTCGCATTAAATTTCATTATAAGGCATTGTATTTGCAGTAACTTTAAAAAACTGCCATTATGAGAAACCGTTATGCTATTATCAATCTGCTTACTATTATTATTTTCTTAAGTCTTGCACATAAAATACAGGCGCAACCTACTATTGCTTATACGCCTGTACTTTCAGGGCTTAGCAGCCCGGTTGATGCCGTTTTTGCGCCCGGCGATGGCCGAATGTTTATTGCACAACAAAATGGACTCATTAGAATTAGAAACGGATCTTCCTTTACCAATTTCATCAACATTAATTCGGTACTTACCAACCCGGGCGGCGGCGAACAAGGTTTATTGAGCCTTGCTTTTCATCCTGATTATGGAAGCAATCGGTATTTCTTTGTATTGTACACAGGAAGTACCGGCGCCATTACGTTAGCCCGATATCAACGCAATTTAACTGACCCCAATATTGCCGATATTAGTTCGGGACAGGTATTGCTAAGCATTGCTAAGCCGGGCAATCCCTATTATACCAATCACAATGGAGGCAAAATAATTTTTGGTGCCGATGGCTTTTTATACATCAGCACCGGCGATGGCGGCAGCGGTGGCGACCCTGGCAACCTTTCTCAAAACAGAACATCTTTACTGGGAAAAATGTTGCGTATTGATGTAAATGGATTTGCCACAGCGCCTCCATTTTATACAATTCCGGCTACCAATCCTTACGCTTCTCCGGTAGATGGTTTTGCCGATGAAATTTTTTCTTATGGATTACGCAATCCCTGGCGATGGAGCTTTGATAAACAAACCGGTGATTTTTGGATAGCCGATGTAGGCCAGGGTTTATGGGAAGAAATAAACAATGCAACAGCATCAAGAGCCAACGGAGGAAACTATGGTTGGCGATGCTTTGAAGGCGCACATAATTATAATACGGGTGGCTGCACCGGAATTGATAGTATAAGCCCCGTGTCGGAATATGGGCACAATGGCACTACCGGCGGATATTCAATTACCGGTGGGTACATTTACCGGGGCAGCGTTTTTCCTTCGTTACAAGGTTACTATATGGCGGTGGATTATATTACTGGTCACCTGTGGTTGGTGAGAAACAATGGAACCAACTGGCAAACTTATTTTCAATCCTTATCAAATGGAGGAATTACTAACAATGTTGCCGGCTTTGCAGAAGGGCCCACCGGCGAACTCTATGCCGTAAGCAGGGGTGGAGGTAGAATAGATAGTGTAATTGTTACCGGAACGGTACCGGTAATTATTCAATCTTTTGCTGCCATTGCCAAAAATGGTTTTAACCAACTTAGCTGGCATAGTTCAACGGAAATAAATTTACTTCAATATGGTATTGAAGTGAGTGAAGATGGCGTACAATTTTCACCTGTTAAAAATATTACTCCCAATGCATCCCGTACCTACCAATTCAACCATGCCACTTTATTTAGGGGGAATTTATTTTACAGGCTGGCAATTGAAAATACCGATGGCTCTGTACAATACAGTAATGTAGTAAAACTAAAATCGGGGCAGGCAAAGCCGGTATTGGTTTATCCAACGCTTACAACCAAAGCCGGAATAATAAATGTGGAAATAAATGAACCTGTAAAAGAAATTTTATTGCTCAATAGTAATGGGCAATTAATCAACAAAAAAACATTTAACCTGCAACAGGGAATACTTCAAATAACTGTTCCCGAAAATGCCAGCCAGGGAATGTATCTTTTAAGAGTTGTAAACAACCAAAATAAAATTTACAACGAAAAAATAATGGTCCGGTAATTAAAGAAAAAATAATTTATTTAATAATGCACAAGAAATTCGCTGTGCATTTTTTTTCAATTGTATTTTTATCCAAAATAAATTTCCATTATAGCATGTCAATAAATATTGTGGAGTTTAAAGCAAGGATAGAAAATATTGTGGCTGCCGAAGAAAAATTACTTACGCTAAAACCTTATTATAAAGGAGAAGACAGGCAAGTGGATACTTATTTTAATGTAGCAAAGGGCCGCTTAAAACTTAGAGAGGGCAATTTAGAAAATGTATTAATCTGGTACGAAAGACCCAACCAAAAAGGGAGTAAGCTTTCTACTGTTTATCTCTACAAGCATTTACCCGATATTGCTTTAAAAAATATTCTTACCAATGCCAATGGAATTAAAGTAGTGGTAGATAAAACCCGGCGCATTTATTTTATTGACAATGTAAAATTTCATTTTGATGATGTAAAGGGCCTTGGTAAATTTATAGAAGTGGAAGCCATTGATGAAACCGGTGAAATAGGGTTGGAAAAAATTCAACAACAGTGCCAACACTATATTTCTTTTTTTCAAATTAAGGATTCGGAATTTATCTCCGAATCTTACAGCGATATGCTTTTAAAATAAAATTTTATGTTTCCCACACTTCATACTCATCGATTATTGTTGAGAGAAATTATAGCCGAAGATATTCACAAAGTTTTCGAAGGCCTATCGCATCCTGATGTTATCAAACACTATGGCATAAGCTTTACTACGTTTGATGCCACACAGGAGCAAATGGATTGGTATGCCAATATGATAAAAAACGATACCGGGCGCTGTTGGGCAATTTGCTCAAAAGACAATTCGATTTTTTATGGAGTAATCACCTTGCCATTTTGGGAAAAGCAACATAGAAAAGCGGAGCTGGGCTATTGGCTATTGCCTGCCTTTTGGAAACAAAACATTGCAACCGAAGCTGCCCAAATAGTAATTGAATATGCCTTTAACAAAATGAACATTCATCGCTTAAAAGCCGAAACAGAAGACGACAATTTTGGCAGCATTGCTACTTTAAAAAAATTAGGCTTTTTGTATGAAGGCACGCAAAGAGAATGCGAAATAAAAGACGGAAAATTTATTAATCTTGAAATATATGCACTGCTCAATAAACAGGCCTAACTTTATGCCATGAACACAAGTACCGATTTAAAATTAGCCGTATTAATTGATGCAGACAATGTACCTTATTCGGGCATTAAAGCCATGATGGAAGAAATTGCCCGCTACGGAAGCCCTACTTTCAAACGCATTTATGGCGACTGGACCAAGCCAACCCTTAGTGGATGGAAAACCGTGTTACTTGAAAACGCCATCAACCCGGTACAGCAATACAGTTATACTTCCGGTAAAAATGCCACCGACTCTGCATTGATAATTGATGCAATGGATATTTTATATACCGGCCAGGTGGATGGTTTTTGCATTGTAAGCAGCGATAGCGATTTTACAAGATTGGCCATGCGGCTTCGGGAGTCGGGTAAAATAGTTATTGGAATAGGAGAGCAAAAAACGCCCGGCGCATTTATATCGGCCTGTAATAAATTTATCTATATTGAAATTCTTGCCAAAGAAAACAAAGAAGATGCAGCTCCATCAAAAAAATCAAACAACAAAAAACAAGTTAAACAAAATACAGGCACTTCATTACCGGCTGTTGTAAAAAATTTAATTACCAGGAGCGTTAACGATTTAACCGAAGAAGATGGATGGGTGTTTTTAAGTACACTGGGAAATCATATCAATCGCAAGCAACCTTCTTTTGATCCACGCAACTATGGTTTTAAAAAACTAGTAGATATTATTCGTCATATACCTGCGTTAGAAGTAGAAGAAAGGCATTCGGGAAAAAATAATATTGCACAACTTTATGTTAGAGTAAAATAAATTTTAAAGATGAAAAGTTTAATACTATCATTCGCCGTGGCTTTAATAAGCCTAACGGGTTTTACACAAAAAGCTTCCTACGATTCATTGCTTGCAAAAAAACTGGGTGCCGACGAGTATGGCATGAAGAGTTATGTAATGGTAATACTTGTTACAGGCAAGACAACCATTACCGAAAAAGCAAAACGGGATAGTTTGTTTGCGGGACACATGGGCAATATGGGACGGCTGGCACAAGAAGGAAAATTAGTAATGGCTGGCCCATTTGGAAAAAATGATATTCAATACCGGGGTGTTTTTATTTTTGATACGCCTAATGTAGAAGATGCAAAAAAATGGACCGCTACCGACCCTGCGGTGCAGGCAGGAATTTTTGATGTAGTATATATTCCCTGGTATGGCAGTGCGGCTATTATGGAAATGAATGCGCTGCATGAAAAAATACAAAAAACTTCTTTTTAAATTGAGGTTAGCCATAAAAGGACTCGTTCAATGAACATGCCCACCTCTAAATAAAACCTATCTTTGCGGAAGTTCATTCATTTTTGCGGCATTACAAGCCTGTTGTATTTCAATTTTTGAAACACTTATTGTTCTCACTCGTTTTTAATGATGAAGGTTTCTTCATTTCCGCACTGACAAAAAAATATTACAAGTGTTATTTAAAGATTTATCGCTTATTCAACCCATTTTACAGGCGTTGAACGAGGAAGGTTATAGTAGCCCCACACCTATTCAACAGGCGGCTATACCACACATTTTGGCACAAAAAGACCTTTTAGGCTGTGCACAAACGGGTACCGGAAAAACGGCCGCATTTGCAATTCCAATTTTACAATTATTGGCAAAGCCGAAAGCAATGGCAAGTAGCGGACACAGGCCAATTCGTTCACTCATTCTTACTCCCACCCGTGAATTGGCTATCCAAATTCAGGAGAGCTTTAATGCCTATGGAAGACATTTACGTTTAAAAAATACGGTTGTATTTGGTGGAGTAAACCAACATGCACAGGTGGAAACATTAAAAAGAGGGGTTGATATTTTAGTGGCTACACCGGGCAGGCTGTTGGACTTGTGCAAGCAGGGGTTTATTCATTTACAAGATGTAGAAATATTTGTACTGGATGAAGCCGATCGTATGTTGGACATGGGCTTTGTGCATGATGTAAGAAAAGTACTCACATTGCTACCGGCAAAAAAACAAAGCCTGTTTTTCTCTGCCACCATGCCTCCGGAAATTCAACAACTGGCAGATAGTATTTTGAGCAATCCCGAAAAAGTTGCCGTAGCACCTCCCAGCAGTACCGCAGATACCATTACACAATGGTTGTATTTTGTAGAAAAGCAAAATAAAAAATTGTTGCTTACTCATATTCTCAAAGATGCTTCTATAAAAAGAGCATTGGTATTTACCCGTACCAAGCATGGTGCCGATAAGGTAGTGAAAGACCTGCACAGAGTCGGCATATCTGCTGAAGCAATTCATGGTAATAAATCGCAGAACGCCAGGCAAAGAGCATTGACCAATTTTAAAAACCATAGCACTCGTATATTAGTAGCAACAGATATTGCTGCCAGGGGTATTGATGTGGATGAACTCACGCATGTTATCAATTATGAATTGCCCGAAATTCCCGAAACATACGTGCATCGTATAGGCAGAACCGGTAGGGCAGGGGCAGATGGCGTTTCGTTTTCTTTTTGCGAAGCAGAAGAAACAGCCGACTTAAAAGATATTCAAAAATTAATTGGAAAAACTATTCCGGTAAAGAATGAGCATCCCTGGCATACGGTATTTACCGAAATTAAAAGTAGGCCGGCTCCGGGCTCAAACAGGCCTCCTCGTCCACCAAAAAATGAAAGGCATCAACCGCAACAACATGCGGATGTAGGTAAAAAAAATAAATCCACACATCAACAAAGGGGCAGAAATAGCGGGCCTACACAGCCTAAAAGAAAAACCTTTTAAAACAGGCTTGCCTGGGTTGCTTTAATTTTTTTATTGGGAGCATGGCTATCGTTGGCAGAAATATACAGCAGTTCTGATGCACGACTTCTTGATGCTACTACAATTTTTGTTTTCTGAGAATAAGGGGCAAACATTGCTTCTACAATAGAGGGATGATTGTTTTGAGCAGATAAATGGCTTAACAATAAATGGGTCATAAATGCCGGCCGATGTTGCAGAAATAGTTCCAACGCCTGAGCATTACTCAAATGACCATTTCCTCCGCTTATGCGTTGTTTTAATACAAAAGGATAGTTTCCTTTTTTCAACATTTCTTCATCGTAATTGGCTTCTAAAAATGCAGCATGGCAGGTTTTAAAATGTTTGATTACATTATCACAAACATCGCCAATATCGGTAAACACACCCACGGTAACATTATTATGCTGTATGGTAAAACTTTGTGGCTCGGCTGCATCGTGTAGTTTGGAAAAAATGTTTACACAAAGGTTATTAACCTCAACAGTGCTATTGTCAACAATCCAATTCAGTTGAGAAGAGGGTATTCTTAATCTGCTTTTTTTATACGTGCCTTTAGAAATAAATACCGGTAGTTGATATTTGCCGGCGAAAACATCTACCCCTTTAACATGGTCGGTATGTTCATGAGAAATAAAGAGCGCTTTAATTTTTTTTACATCGAGGTGAAGTTCCTTTAAGCGATTTTCAATTTCTCTGCATGATATTCCCGCATCTATTAAAACTGCATNNTTTTATAGACCAAAAGATGGACTATTTTGTGTATCCAAAAAAAATATTAGCACATTAGCACTTTATCCACCCACTCTATTCATTTCCTCGGTTGCGCTGCCGCTGTTTCTGCGAATGGTTTTAAATGCTTTTCCAAATCTATAGGTAAAAGTGATGGTGGCTACACGGCTATCTCTTTTCAACCAAAAATATTCATCGGAGCCTTCAAAATCGCTTANNCTCGATGCTGCAATTACCACCTGGGAAATAGGGTAAAGAATTTCCTGTAAATCATTTCTTGCTTTGCCGGTATAAAAGCCCGATAGTTCGGCTGTATAAAGTTTTCCAATTTTAAACTGGTTGTTCATACTAAAGTTGAACTGGTGTACATCGGAGGTAAAATTATTCCAAACAAAGCCAATTAGTTTTTTGTAATTATACAATGCCTGTGTGGTAAAAAACCACCAATTGGTTGGGTTGAGCTGTGCACCAATAGATGCGCCAATATTATATGCTTTGCCCACATTGCCTGTACTATATATCATAATATTATTACTGTCTCTGTAAAAAATTTGCGAATAATAATCTTTAATAAAACTATAGCTAAGGGTGGTTGTAATTTTTTGTTTAAACAAGTGGCTCAATTCTATGTTCCAGCTAAACTGTGGCCTGGTATAGGGGTTTCCTTTTTCATAAGTGTATTTGTTTATAGTGAAAGTAAAAGGATTTAGTTTTTGAAACGGTGGCCGGTCTAATCTTCGGCTAAGCGTAACCGTAAAAGAGTGGTTGCTGTCGGCATCAAAACTAATAAAGCCCGAAGGAAACAAGGATGTATAATTATTATCGAAAGCCGAATCGGGTCTTATTCCATGGCCCTTTTGAGTAGCTGTATAGCGGGTGTTTTCAAAGCGAATACCTGTCTGGTAACTCCACCTGGTAAATTTTTGCTGAAGGCCGGCATAGGCTGCATGAATATTTTCATCGTATAAAAAATGATTTGATTTTCCTGCATCGGTATGCCAAGCGGAGCTGCCGTATTTATAGGCGTATTCGGCAAGGTTATTGGTTTGCGTGTTGGCAGTTTTAATACCAACATCTACCTGTGATTCTTTTGCAAATTTCCATACATAATCGGCCTTGGCGGAGCGTATTTTTAAAGTAGCCGGCAATGTACCCTTAGAAGCTTCGTAATATGAAACCGGCAACTGTCCCTCGTTTTCAAACATTTGTGTGTTATCAATTTCGTAGTGGAGCAGGTCTGCATCAATTGATAATTCTTTTGATTGGCTAAAGCTGTGTTTAAAATATGCGGTTATGCCGGCATTTTGCATATCGTATCCCGTATTGCCTTTAGTGCCAATGGAAGAGTCAATTTGTTTATTGGCATTCATCCAGGTGGCTGTTGCTTTATTGTTTCCTTTTCTATTTATTAATGCGCCTGTAAAAGCCAGGCCCAGGGTGGTTTTGGTTGATAAAAAATAATCGAAGCCGGTTTTTATACTGTTGTTAAAACTTTTATGGCCAAACATTGTGGGTTGATCTAAAAAACTGGAATCGCCCCCTGTACTGTTGAAAAATCTTCGTAAAGCATACATTTCGGTATAACTTTTATTATTGTTGTTGCTCCAATTAAAAAAGCTATTGCATTTACCGTTGCGGTAATTCATTAGCAGGCTATTATTGTTTTTATAATAACGTCCCATTCCGGCAGCAATGGTAGCATTTCCATTAAATCCAATTTGCCTTGATTTTTTTGTTTTAATATTAATAATACCTGCATTGCCTGCAGCATCGTATTTGGCCGATGGATTAGTTATGAGTTCTATTTGATCTACCTGTGAAGAGCTCATGCTGCTTAGCATATTGGTTAAATCGGCTCCTGATAAATAGGTTGGTTTATCATCAATCATCACCAACACTCCGGCTTTGTTTTGCAAACTAATGCCCCCATTTCGGTCAACTAATACACCCGGCGATTTTTCAAGCATCTCAATTACTGTGGTTCCTGCATTGCTGGCGATTGCATCTACGTTCACAATGGTTTTTCCCTGTACCTGTTGAATAAATGGCTTCTTCCCTTGCACGGTTACAGTTTCCATTGTTTTGGAGGCAGGGCTTAATTGAAATGTGAGAAGTTCTCCTATTTTAAATTCAGTTTGAAGGCTTTGGTATCCCAAATGAGAAAGAGATAGAAAATGATTACCCTCTTCGGGTAAAACGAATGTTAGCTTGCCCTCGGCATCGGTTATAGCTGTTTTTATAATAACAGAATCATTTTTGCTTTTCAACAAAACAGTACTACCGGCTAAGGGCTGTTGCTTTTCGTTTAATACTTTTAGGTTGATTGCCTGCTGGGCTTTTGAACCAAAAACTGTTGCAAACAATACAATAACAAATAAATAAAACTTCATGGCTATATCAATTCCCAATATTACTTTAAAGTAATTTACAAAAATGCCAAAATAGTTCAACGGTAAACCGGAAGGAATTTTTCAATAGAAAGTAGTAATACAAAAGGTATCGGTAAAAAGTTGACAAAAAACAAAAAGGGCAGATGGAACTGCCCTATTAAAGAAATTAGTTTACTCTTGTGGTTTAGTACCTGCGTGGCCGTTCGTTTCTAAAGTCACCCCTGTCTGTACGAGGAGCCCCTCCACCTGTGCGTGGAAAGCCTGAGCCAGCCGATGACGGACGCTCTTCTGCTTCTTTTACAACCAACGGTTTTTTTCCTAAGGAAATACCATTCATGCTTTCCATGGCATCTGTTCCTTCTGCTCTATCGGGCATTTCTACAAAACCAAAAGCCCTGCTTTTTCCGGTTTCTTTGTCAATGGCTACTTTGGCAGATGTAACTGTTCCAAATTTTTCAAATATTTCTTCCAGTTCGGCATCATCCAAATCGTACGGTAAGCCTGCTACAAATAATTTCATTTTTTTGGGTGTTTTTTGTAAATGTATTAAACTTATACAAACCTTTGTTGTAGTAATTTTATTAAGCGCAAAATATTTTATATGTGGGTTAATGTTGGCCCCTTTTAAAAAAAGTAAAAAAGTTTACATGAATAAATT
>DEHT01000012.1:67675-82205 GCA_002352045.1 Chitinophagaceae bacterium UBA2793
GGAAAGAGCATCTGGTAAAAAAGCAAAATTTTAAAGCTATTTAAAATCAAGTCGAAAGATTAGATTCTTTTTTTTTGCTCATTATTATAAAAAAAAGAGGCTGCCTCGGATATAGACACAGCCTCTCTTTAAACTTATTTTGTATTTAATATTCAATCACTTTTATAAGCATTCCCTTGGTTAGGGTTTGTGAAAGCTGCATACCATTCAATATTGCAAACTCTTCCATCCTTTCATTTGGAACCTTATACTGAGTTAATGCTTGTTTTAAAGTGGTATTGGCTGTGATGGTTTTTATTCGAACTCTTTGTGGTTTTTTATTTAGTTTAGAAGCATCTGTAAGGCCTTTAAAACTTTGCATAGTAGCGGTAAAATTCCCCTGATATTGATTGAAAGTTTGTGCATTACTTACACCCATCATCATCAGCATTTCTTTTCCAAACTGATAAAAATATGCTTGCACTCTCAATGGTTGTTGTTGCTGCTGTTGAGGATCGGCCTTGGTATCGGCAATAATTTTTAGTGTTTGGTAGCCATTCACAGTAGTTTGTGACTGATCGAGCAATTGAAGATTGTTTTGCTGCAAAAATGCCTGTCCGGCTTCTTGTAAACTTTTAGCCGACCCTCCAGCAAGATACATAAGTGCCTGCCCATCTGCCGGAGCCATTTGCACTCTTTGCGGAGAGTTCCCATATTTCCAACCTTGCGGTACATTAAACTGAAATTTCATTTGGGGATGATAAAAAACCGAGTTTTCAAAAAACCCCTGCCTGGGATCTTCGCCATACACTAACCCTTCAATTCTTCTTAAATAAACATCTCTATTTACCAATGGGTTGCTAAGGTTAGCCTTTTGTTGCCACTCTTTTGCTTTTTGTTCTACGGCAGCATTTCTATCGTCGGGGTTGGGGTGGGTTGATAAAAAGTCGGGTAAATCATCGGCGCCGGCAGCCTGGCTTTGTCTTTTTAGTGTATTAAAAAAGTTGGCCATTTGGTGTGCATCGTAATTTATTTTTGTTGAGTATTCCACTCCCAAATCATCGCTTTGTCTTTCGGCGTCTCTACCAAACTTTAAGAACAATAAACCCAANNATTTCGTGGCCAAGTACTCCGGCAAACTCTGCCTCATTATTAAAATGAGCCATTATACCCCTGGTGAAATATACATAGCCACCAGGTACGGCAAACGCATTCAAAATTTCTGAATCTACTATTCTAAAATGGTATTGCAAATGGGGCCTATGGCTTATGGCGGCCATTGCCTTACCTTTTTCGTTGATAAATTTTTGAAGGGTTGAATCTTCGTAAAGCCCATACTGTGCTATTATCTGGGGGTCTGCTTCCTGGCCCATTGCTATTTCCTGCGCTTCGCTTGTAAATACCACCTGCCTTTTTCCGGTAACCGGGTTTTTTGCACAACTGCTTACTCCCATACAAACGGTTAATAATAATAGGCCTGCTAATAAATTTTTCATTCTTAAAAATTTTTGGAGTCTTTCTTAATGAAGAAAGTTAATAAAAATAATGCCAACTTGTAAGCTGGCAACAATAAATTAAAGACGACTAAAAACCCGGAAAGTTTGCATCCATTCGCAAAAGCATCATTAGGTTTTTTTTGGCAGCTTTTAAATGTTTCCAACCTTTCAAAAATCCCCAATATGGAATGCCATTGTTTTTATGGTTATAGCGTGAAATTTTATACAACATTTTCCAATGGGTTAATATTACCGAACAGGCTTTCCATAGCGAATAGTCGTTGGCATAAATATGCTGTACCCCGGCACCCGCACCATTAAATTCTAAAATTGAAAAGTTTTTTCCTTTTTTAAAATCTTCAATTGAAGCACATTTTATATCATAACGGCCATAATAAAACATTCCGCTATGCTGGCTTAACTCATCCATGAGGGCTTGTAAGTTGTCGTCAATTTCATGGTCAATAGCTTCCAATAACCCTCCTTGTGAGCGATTGCTGGCATAAGACAAATAAAATTTTTCTCCTGCTTTAGGTATGTATTCTTTATCATGGCCCTGCCGCTCCATTAGCATTTCTCTTTTTTGCTTGAGGGCTTCGCTGTTGTTTAAAAGATGCTCAACCGTATGTATGCCGTCGCCCAATACATAGGGAGGTTCTTTTTTTAAAAAACCGGATACGGTTCCCTTTTGAGCATTGGGCATTCTAAAATAAAAAACACTTACTTCAATAGGGTAGTCAATGAGCTCTTGTACCAGGTATTCAATGGGAATGGTTTGATGGTATTGCCTGAGTTGATCTGCATTGGAAATTTTGCGAAACATAAAGCCCATCATACCCACATCGGGCTTTACAATAAAAGGATATTCAAAACCCGCTTCAAATATTTGTTTTTCTACTTCAGAAAAATTTGCATTGGGTTCTATATAAATTGTTTTTGGGTAAGAGCCTTGGGGCAACTGTTCATACATTTCTTTTTTACCTTCCCCTTCAAAACCGCCAAAAGTTAGTGTAGGATTAGACGGCGTAAAAAACCAGGGCGTTCCAGATCGAATAATATACCAAACCCATACCGGAGAAATGGGAATATATTTTACATGATGGTGCCAGGCTTTCCAATGGGTGAGTGTATATAAAACGGAATTTAAATTCATGTATCGTTTCAAAATTAGGGTTTTTATAGCAGGTTGGTTTGCATTCTTTTAGTTCCTTTGTTGTATGAGAAATTTATTAAAGTTATTAATTGTAGTTACTATTTTTTCGTGTAACAACAATAAAGAAAAAAGCCCTGCTATTGTTGAAGAGATTGTAGAAGACTCTATAGAAATTGTGGAGCCCAAAATCATTTATAATCCGGAAACCACTTTGTATATATGGCATGCCACCGGTGATTATAAAAAGATTAAAAATCCCAACTTGCCGGATGAAGGAATTAAAAGTGCAGATTCGCTTATAAGAGGACTGAATGAGTATTATGCAGATGTACTGCTGGAAAAAGTAAAACAAAGTGGCGATACCATTTATACGGTTATAAAAGACAATAATTATTTGGGTAATCAAATGGGCAGCACGGGAGCCGAAGTATATCTTGCAGATGTAATTTTAAATCTCACATCGGTGCCGGGTATTCAATATGTTCGAATTGATATGGATGTGGCCAACCATATTGCACCGGGTACATGGAGCGCAAAAAATTTTATAAAATATAAAGAAGCAATCAAATAACCCATGGTTACCTATAACCCCAAAGACTGGTTTACTTATACTTTCAAATTACATAAGGCAGATACTTTTAGGAAATTGACTCCTATGTTATTAGCCATTTGCATCTACTCCGGCATTATTGCATATTTAGAAATAGAAGTGTGGAATCTTTCTCAAAACAGCCATGTTAAAAACATTCCTCAAATGCATAGCCTGCTGGGGTTTGCTATTTCAATGTTGTTGGTTTTTAGAACCAACACGGCGTACGATCGCTGGTGGGAAGCCAGAAAACTTTGGGGAGCACTTACCAACAACAGTCGCAACCTGGCTCTAAAACTGGCAACCATTTTACCGGCATCAGAAAAAAGCCAACGTAGTTTTTTTAAAAAAATTATACCCGCCTATGCCGAAGCTCTGCACCTGCATCTTCATAAAGAAAAAACCAGGCTTGCCCTGGCCCAAGATGATGAGCATGGCCATATAATTAAAGCGGTGGACCACGATAAACATGTACCTAATCAAATTTCTTTGTTAATGTATAAACATATACATACACTTCATAAAGAGGGAGTCATTAGCGGCGAGCAGTTATTATTTTTAAACAGTGAATTACTTTCGTTTACAGATATATGTGGCGCATGTGAGCGTATAAAAAATACACCCATTCCTTTTTCTTATAGTGTGTTTATTAAAAAGTTTATTTTCATTTATATAATGACGCTTCCTTTTGGCTATGTATTCAGCCTGGGTTATTGGGTAATACCGGTGGTAATGTTTGTATTTTATGTATTAGCCAGCCTTGAGTTGATAGCCGAAGAAATAGAAGAACCTTTTGGTGGCGACCTCAATGATATTCCTTCTCAAAAAATTGCTGAAAACATTAAAACAAGTATCAGCGAAATTTTATAAAGTTCGGAGGTGCTATTTTCCCCCTCTTTGCAGCTATCTAACTATATTTGCAGCCCAAATATTTTTTATGTTCAACATCAGAACCAAGGTAAAAGCATTGCTCTTAAACGATGCTACCAACTACGAAGCAACCGTAATGGGTTGGGTGCGAAGTTTTCGCAACAACCAATTTATAGCCCTTAACGATGGCAGCACCAACGATAATTTACAGGTAGTTGCAACCCTTGGCAACTTTGATGAAACAATTCTTAAAAGAGTTACAACCGGAGCTTGTATTAAGGCCTCCGGCCAAATAGTGGCTTCTTTGGGAAAAGGACAAAAAGTAGAATTACTGGCAAGCAGTATTGAAATTTTGGGCGACAGCGATGCTGAAAAATTTCCTTTACAACCCAAGAAGCATAGTCTTGAATTTTTACGGGAAATTGCTCACCTGCGTTTTCGTACCAACACTTTTGGTGCGGTGTTTAGGGTAAGAAATAGTTTGGCATTTGCTATTCATAAATTTTTTAATGAACGAGGCTTTGTGTATATGCACACGCCCATCATTACCGGAAGCGATGCAGAGGGGGCGGGCGAAATGTTTCAGGTAACTACATTGCCACTCGATGGATCTGCTCCTAAAAACGATGATGGCAGCATTAACTTTAAAGAAGATTTTTTTGGCCGTAGCACCAATCTTACAGTAAGCGGCCAATTGGAAGGAGAGTTGGCAGCAATGGCTTTCAGCGATATTTATACTTTTGGTCCAACTTTTAGGGCCGAAAACAGCAATACCACCAGGCACCTGGCGGAGTTTTGGATGATAGAACCCGAAGTGGCATTTAACGACCTGGAAGATAATATGAACCTGGCAGAAGATTTTATTAAATACATTATTCGCTATGCCATGGAGCACAACAAAGAAGACCTGGAGTTTTTAGCACAACGATTAGCAGAAGAAGAAAAACAAAAGCCACAGCAAGAAAGAGCCGAAATGGGTTTAATGGAAAAGCTGGAGTTTGTGGTTAACAATAATTTTGAAAGACTTACATATACCGAAGCAATTGAAATATTAAAAGATAGTAACCATAATAAGAAAAAGAAATTTCAATACCCCGTAGATAAATGGGGCATTGATTTGCAAAGTGAGCATGAACGATATTTAGTAGAAAAGCATTTTAAAAAACCGGTTATTCTCAGCAATTATCCAAAAGAAATAAAAGCATTTTACATGCGTCAAAACGACGATGGAAAAACGGTAGCGGCAATGGATATTTTGGCTCCGGGTATTGGTGAAATTGTGGGTGGTTCTCAAAGAGAAGAGCGATACGATCTTTTATTAAAACGCATGGAAGAAATGCACATTCCTGCCGAAGAAATGGATTGGTTTTTAGACACACGCCGGTTTGGAGGTTGCCCGCACGCCGGCTTTGGGCTTGGTTTTGAGCGAATGGTTCAGTTTGTAACAGGTATGACCAATATTAGAGATGTAATTCCTTTTCCAAGGTATCCTAAGAATGCAGCTTTTTAAACATTTGAAATTATCATATAATTTAAAAGAGGAGTCTTGTAAGAAAAGCTCCTCTTTTCATTTTAATGTATCTTGCTTTTTAGCTAACTTTAATCAAAAACCTTTTGTTTTTAAAAAACATTTTCTTTCACTAAATAAATATTTTTTTTATGGACAATATTGATAAAAACAACCACAACGAAGATGCCAATCTCGATAAGTTAAATTATCCGGCCACAGATGATATTTACCAAAAAGCACAAAAAGAAAATTTCATTGAAGAAGATGAAGCTTCCAGCATGGATGGCGAACTGGATGTACCAGGTGCAGAATTAGATGATGCAAATGAATCTATAGGCGAAGAAGACGAAGAGAATAATTATTATAGCCTTGGTGGCGATAATCACCAGGATTTAGACGAAAGCAACTAATATCCAATAAACTTTACTGCACCTCTTTTGCTTGTAGAAACGCCGGGGCAACCCCAATATTTTAAAATGCAAGAAGGCCTATGCATTTTCACCCCCTATTTTCCGCATTTCACCGTCATTTTAAGCGGTGCTTACCGCTATCTCATTGTTCAATGTTATTGGTTGTTTTAGTTTTACTGAAAATTAGTTAACGATGGAACAACAAGCGAATCACTATAACAAAAAGCTTTGCAGTAATTCAGGCCAAACAGATAGAAGAACTCGAAGAAATAATGATGCGGGAGCAACCGGTTTTTTTTTAGTAATTATTGGTGCCGGTATATTAATGAATAGACTCTATCCCGATTTACCCAATTGGATTTTTTCGTGGAAAACATTTTTAATAGTACTGGGTATATTTTTGGGTTATAAAAACCGCTTTCAGTTAGGCGGATGGATAGCGCCAATTATTATTGGTACCGTCTTTATTATTAAAGACCATATTAACAACTTACCCATTTCAAATTATATATGGCCAATAGCATTAATTGCACTCGGCCTGGTAATGGTATTCAAACCACGCTTTTCAAAAAGAAACTTTAACAGCATCGAAGGCAACCCTGGGTCTTCCGAGGATGACGGTACTGCAATGAATAACAGTGATACAAGCTGGAGCAATGAGGACATCATAGACTCGGTAAATATTTTTAGTGGCTCCAAAAAAATTAACATCAGTAAAAATTTTAAAGGTGGAGAAATCACCAATATAATGGGTGGCTCGGAGTTAAATTTAAGCAAAGCAGATATTCAGGGTACGGCCGTTCTGGAGGTTACTTGCATTTTGGGTGGCACTAAGCTTATTGTTCCGGCAGACTGGAGCATCCAACAAGAAGCAGTAGCAATATTGGGAGGCATAGAAGATAAACGACCGGTGAGTAATTTGCATGATAGTCCTTCAAAACTGCTAATACTAAAAGGAACCGTTATAATGGGCGGTATTGATATTCGGAGTTTTTAAAACTTATTCCTTTCTATTATCAACTACTAAAACTACTACTACAATGAACTGGTATCTTGCAAAAATAGTTTTTAAAATAATTTGCGGCAATGGTAATCATGCAGCCCAATTCGACGAACAATTGCGCCTCGTAAATGCAAACACTAAAATGCTTGCTTTACAAAAAGCAATTGAATTGGGTAAATCTGAAGAAGATATGTTTTTAAATATTCACCAACAACCCGTGCATTGGCAGTTTGTAAATGTGAGTGAATTGTACAAAATGGAAGAGTTATTAGACGGTGCAGAGTTATACTCAACCATTAAAGAAGTAGAAAATGGAGAGCAATATGAAAAAGTAATTCACCATAAAGCTAATAGAATTGTATCAACCCCTCTTCATTCAACAAACCTGGCATAATATGTCGGCATCTCCATTTACCCATAAAAAATTCAGGCTGGTATTTATTAGTTGTTGGCTGGTAATAATTTTGCAACATTTTCTGTTGCTCTATTTTTATGATTTTTCATGGGATATTGCCCTTACGGATAGTTTAACATTTAATGGATTGCTACTTATGTGTACTTTGCTAATTGTAACTACCATTCGATACTATCTTCCGGATACTAAACAGTATTTTAATTTTTTTATTCTTTGTTTTGTGTTGAGTATTTGTTCGGTGCTATTAGCCAAATGGTTGGTTGGTTTAATTTTTAGCAGCGATAAAATATATCTTGCTTTTTTGCAAAGTAGTTTTGCCATCAGGCTCAGCATTGCTTTTTTATTTTTAGGCTGTGTTTCTTTAATAAGTATTATTTGGCGAAAGCATCAAGATCAAAATGAAACAGAAGCCCGAAATGCAGATGCAGAAAGGCTTGCTAAAGAGGCCGAACTATTTAAACTGCGCCAGCAGTTGCAACCACATTTTTTATTCAATAGTTTAAATTCTATCAATGCATTAATAGGTACACAACCAACCGAAGCCAGAAATATGGTACAAAAGCTTTCGGAGTTTTTAAGAGGAACCATAAAGAAAGATGAAACCCAATGGGTAACGCTGGGTGAAGAGTTGCAGCATTTGCAATTATACTTAGATATTGAAAGCATTCGATTTGGCAATAGGCTACAAACTGTAATTGAAACATCAGAGGGTACCACTGCATTAAAAATACCCGCATTGTTGTTGCAACCCATTGTGGAGAATGCAATTAAATTTGGATTATATGATACCCTTGGAGAAACAACCATTCGCATTAAAACAATCGTTGAAAATAATCACCTTGTAATTACCATTTCAAATCCTTTTGATGTAGCAAGCAGTGGAACCAAAACTGGTGTAGGCTTTGGATTAAAAAGCATTGAAAGGAGATTGTACCTGTTGTTTGCAAGAACAAATTTATTAATCACTCATACTGAAGAAAATATTTTTATTGTTGTATTAAAAATTCCACAAACATTTTTATGATTAAAGTGATATTGATAGATGATGAACCGTTGGCAAGATCGGTAGTTGCAGAATATCTGCAACAGCATCCATCGCTTGAAATTATACAACAATGCGGAGATGGATTTGAGGGCATCAAAGCAATTCAGCAATATCAACCCGACCTTGTTTTTTTGGATATACAAATGCCTAAGATTAATGGTTTTGAAATGCTGGAACTGTTAGATAATCCACCTTCAATAATTTTTACCACAGCTTTTGATGAATATGCCATTAAAGCTTTTGAGGCAAATGCTATTGATTATTTATTAAAGCCGTTTAGCCAGGAAAGATTTAATAAGGCAATTGATAAATGGAAAGAGCAACAAAGCAAGCAATTACAAAACACTACAAGTTTATTGCTTGAGTCGGTTGTACAGCAGCCTTCGCAAAGCAATCGAATTGTGGTTAAAACGGGCAATAAAATAAAAATTATTCAAGTGCCTGATGTTTTATTTTTTGAAGCTGCAGATGAATATGTAAAAATAAATACTGCAGAAGGATATTTTTTAAAAAAGAAAACTATGCAATTTTTTGAACAAAGTTTGCCTGCGGATCTTTTTGTAAGATGCCATCGTTCCTATATTTTAAATATATCGGAGGTTACCCGTATTGAACCTTATGAAAAAGATAATTTTGTTGCTATTCTTCGCTCCGGCGTACAAGTGCCTGTTAGTAGAAATGGATATATAAAGCTCAAAGAAGTAATGGGTTTATAATAGCCCAATCAATGCTAAGATGTTGGATGTAATCCATGAGGGAAAATTTCCCCCGTTTCCACCGGTAACTTCAAAACCACAATATAAGGTTTGGTTGTTGATACACTTACAACCTACAACATGACCATTGGCCCTTATTCTGTTGCAGCCTCCACAGTCCTGACTTGTGGAGGTACATTTCCAATCTGCAGCTCTTGCCATGGTAGTGTCGGTTAAAAACAACTTGATATTGTTTGACGATAAAATTGTTTTATTTAAAATAAGACCAATGGAAACTTTTTCAGTAGCAGAATGTGCTTGTAAAACAATATAAGCATCGCTGCTCGAGTCGGCGGGGTAAGGATCATCTATTAATATATCGTCAAAAAAGTATTGTTGTTCGGATGCTGGGTTTATATATGGCGCAACCTGTGCTGCAAAAATAGTTTCAAATTCGGCTTTATCAAATTTTAAAGAATAAACCGTGCCTGTTGTTTGAGCAATTTCATGTGTTTGTGAAATAGCTAAACTTGAAAATAGCACAAATAGTAAAATAGTGGCAATTGTTTTCATAACACGTATATTTAATGTACTCTAAATTAAAAATGGAAAATGGAAAATGCAATCATTTTCCATTGCATTTTTTTAATACTTTCGGGAATAAAATAATTACTTCATTCTCTCCTCAATGGCATCAAAAAATTATTTAGAATACATATTGAATCCTTTTGATTTACTACGTACCAAAAAAGTATTACAAGTAAATCCCACGGTAATTCCGGAAAGAAAAGAAAATGTCAATTCATTAATAACGGCCTATGAATACAGTTTTGATAATTATCAAACATTTAAACTTAAAAACGTAGAAGACTGTTATCCGTTTTTAAAAAGCGAATCAAAAACCTGGATTAATGTAGATGGTTTGCAAAAAGAAGAAGTAGAAAAACTATGCAGTCACTATGGTATTCATCAATTGATTGTTGAAGATATTTTAAGCATTGGCCAACGGCCAAAAACCGATGAAATAAACGGGTTGGTGTTTTGCCTTCTCAATATGCTTTATTACAACGATGATCAAAAAACGGTAGAAACAGAACAGGTATGTATTATTCTAGGAAAAAACTTTGTAATAAGTTTTCAGGAAGATGCCAACAGAGATGTATTTAATCCTGTAAGAGAAAAACTAAAATTGCATGGTAGTAAAGTAAGAATCAGTGGCAGCGATTTTTTGTTTTACAGTTTAATTGATTTAATTGTAGATAACTATTACTTAGTAATGGAAAAGCTGGGCGATAGAATAGAGTTACTTGAAGAGGATATTATTAGAAATGCAAACACTCGTGCCCTTGCACGAATAAATCATTTGCGAAAAGAAATGATTGTATTAAAACGCAACATAGCACCTGTAAGAGAAATGATAAGCGGTGTATTACGTAGCGAAAGTGAATTGATAGAAGAGCGAACTGAAAAATATTTTAAAGATGTGTACGACCATATTATTCAAGCCACCGATCTTGCAGAGAATTATAGAGATATGATGATGAACTTACAGGATTTGTATTTAAGCAATGTAAACCTCAAGTTAAACGAGGTGATGAAAGTGATGGCAATTGTAACCTGCCTGCTTGCTCCGGCTACTGTTATTGGCGGTATTTTTGGAATGAACTTCGATGTGATTCCCTGGAGCCACAGCTCCATTGGGTTTTATCTTGCAGTGAGTGTGATGCTTATAGTACCAATAGTGATGCTAATAATTTTTAGAAAAAGGGGATGGTTCTGATTTTTTAAATTTTTAAACACTTATTCTCCGGAAAGAGGTAAACTATTTTTTTTCTTATTAATATCCATCACAGGTAACAATCCCTGCGAAGGCACATAAATTATTTGTGGAAGATCGCCTTTATCGGCAAGCTTTTCGAGGGTTCTAATAAAAAGGTACTGATTGTAAGTTTCATTTAGCGAGCCGTTTTCGAGCTTCATGGCCTCTGCCATACCTTTCGCCCTTTCTACTTCTGCCTGTGCATTTAATTTTTCAGCCTCCAATCTTGCTTTAGCCTCTTCAATCAAAATTTTTCTATTTTGTTCTGCTTTGGCCATTTCGGCCTTGCCTGCCATTTCTTGTTGCCATACATTATAACGTGGTAAACCAAACATTAAAACAACAATTACCAGCAAACCGGTAATTAATAGTCCAAGTAATAAAGCGGGAGATTTCATAAACAGTTATTTTTTTATCAGAGGTTTTTTAAAAACAGGTACCGTACTGCAGGGCTCACCATACATAATGCTTTTTGCGTAAGGCCTTAGCAGTTTTGTTACTTCTATATAGGCTGCTTCTTTTACAGGTAATTCGCCGCAGCCTTTTACCACTACTCTTTGGTCGTTAAATTCTTCTTTATTGAGTGCAGCAATATTTCTTATTAACAGGGATTGCTGTGCAAATTCTTCATTGCCAAAAATAATTTCTGTTGCAATCGGTTCCAGTAAACTTGTAACCAGCATATATGCCCACACAGGAATGATAGCATCTGTACTGCATGTAAGCGCCACTACTTTATCCTGGTAAGGTGTTACATCCAGTTGCTTTAACGCTTCCCTAAAATCTTTTTCTTTTAATATCAAACCCATAAAAAGAAAATCTTTCAAATCAAAAACGGCTATTTCTTGTTTTGGAAAATAATCTTCAAGGTTCAATGTAAGAATTCCGCTCTCTGCTACCTTGTTTACAAATTCGCTCATAATGCAAATTTAAATCAAAAGGCCCGAAGCTATGATGCTTCGGGCCGGATTAAAACTATCGTTTTTGGGAATTTTTAGAAGAATTTACTTCTGTTATCCTTAATTTCAGCCTGCTTTCTTAATCCTTCAAACCAGTTGTTAGATTGGCTACGCAATGCATTTAATTTACCGGTTGCTTGTTGTGCAAGCGTTTCTGGCGACTCGGCAGCTTTGCTTCCAATGCTATTCACTTTTATAACAAAAACGCCGGTAGTTCCTTCTATAGGGCCCGATGCTTTTGCCTGGTAAGCTTTATTAAATGCAGCACCAATTACTTTTTGCTCCATACCAATACCATTAATTAACTGAGCATTGAATGTAATGGTTGAATCGGCGCCGGCTTGTAAAACCTGTTTACCATAAGCTGCTGCTGCACTTTCTAAGGTTGGTGTTTCTCCTATTTTTTTAATAATAATTGCAGCTTTTTTCTCTTTACGAATAATAGCTTCTGAACCACTTCTTGCTGTAGCTGCATCTTGTACACCTTCTTTAAATACCTTATCTACGGTAGCTACAATAAATTCATCGCCAATGTTAAATGCTTCACTCACTTGCCCGGCTTTTGATTCAAATGCCCAACGTACCAGTTGGCGTGCATCCTGCAAAGCACCCACAGAAAAGTCGTTTTCTTTTATTGGTGCCGGATTTTGAACAATTTTCAAGCCCTTTTCTGCTGCATATTTAGCAAGCGCTGCTGCATCTTTTTGAGTAGATGCTTTGGTAGCTTCTACACCCGCATTATTAATTGTTTCGTCGCTTGGAACAATTTGCCTTGCAACAAATGCAATTTTATATGCTGGGCTAAAGTGCGATTGGTTGGTAATATCAATAACATGATACCCAAATTGTGTTTGAACAACCTCTTTTGAACCAACCGGTTTTGTAAAACAAAAATCATTAAATTCTGGTACCATTGCTCCGTATCCAAATGTTCCTAAATCGCCTCCATTGTCTTTACTACCATCAGCAGAAAACTGTGCTGCCAATGCACCAAAGTCGGACCCGGCTTTTACAGCCGTTAATAAACTATCCGCCAGTTTTTTTGCATCTTCATCCGAACGGATTTGTTGCCCGGTTTGTCTATCAGCAGTTACAATAAGAATATGCCTAGCCTTTACACTATCGGGTAATGGTTTGGAGCCAATTAACTTTGCAATTACGTAATTGTCGGCTTCTATATATGGGCCATATACAGAAGATGATTTTATGATACTATCGGTATGGGTTGACCTGATTTTTGATTTTGGAATAAATGCATCTTCGTATTCTATAGTTGAAGCATTTTTAGCCACAAATGCTGCAGCCATTGTATCTGATGTAAAAGACGCTTTTAATTGTTCTACTTCTGCTTTTACCTTAGCGCTATCTGCTGCTGTAGGCAATTGACTAAAGCTTACATAGGAAATGGTTCTTCCGGCTTCCTGCTTAAAAAGCTCGGCATGTTTTTTTACGTAATCATTTATTTCGGCATCTGTTACTTTAATGGTACTATCATTAATATCGGAATATGGAACCGTTACATAAGAAATGCTGGCGAAGTTGGCTGCATCAGACTTATCCCTTTCCTGCATCCAGGTAGGATAGTATGCGCTAGCATTCAACATGCCACTATAGGTAGAAACTGCTGTTGAAATTTTTATTGGATCTACTAACTGACTATTTACTGCTTCTCTTTCGGCACCCTTTGCTTTTTTAATATTTCTAATTACTTCTTGTACTTTAGTAACATCAATTTTTCCGGTTGCTGGGTCCACAATTCCTTGTTGTTGCATTAAAGGATTGGATTGATCATTACTCATTAATACCGCAGCCAATTGTTTGGGGGTAAGATTAATTCCTAATTTTTCAACCTCAGAGAAAAATATTTTTTCTGCTGTTAACTGATCCCATACCTGGGTTCTTATTTGATTTAACCTGCTACCACTTGGACGTTGTCCGGTTCTTGCCGCTTCCTGCTCCTCTAGTTCGTTTATTTTTTTATTAAACTCGTTTATATCAATTGCTTCTCCATTTATTTTGCCTACAGTTTGAGCGTTACCCGAACCAAATAAACTGGTTCCGCCTCCTTGCTTGGAGTCCATTAAAATAAAAGCAATAATACATAGGCCAATCACAATTGCTGTAATTAGCGCCCCTCTGTCACGAATAGTTTGAATAATTTGCATCGTCTTAAATAATATTAATTTTGGACGGCAAAAATAGGGGAAAAAAGATTATTAACAGGTATTTTAAAAACTGTGGAAAAACGATTGTAATTCGTATTGACATAGGGTTTTAGCCTATTATTTTTTTTAATAATTTATGGGTGCAAAAATTATTGATTTTGCTTTATTAACATCCTGTGTTTATTTGCTCCTTTATTTGTTGAAAACCGGGGCTTTTGTCTTTTTTNNGTTTTATTAACAGTTGTTAAAAAAGGAAAAATTAAATTTTACTGTTTCCTTTACTAATAACTGTTTTAAGCTTTTTGTAGTTAATTTTTTGAATGTTAATTTTATGTGGATGAAAGTGGATTAACTATTCTTTTTAAATATCCAATAGAAAGAAAATAAATAGTTTCCACAAATCCACAGCCCTAATAGTAATA
>DEHT01000012.1:82345-111973 GCA_002352045.1 Chitinophagaceae bacterium UBA2793
AATCCTTCAAAAAAAGTTTTACTCCCCGATTTGAATGCTGGTTGTTCTTTAAGCGATTCAGCTCCTCCTGCATTATTCAAGCTATTTAAGGATAAACATCCTAATCATATTGTAATTACTTATATCAACTGTAGTGCAGGTATGAAGGCTTTGAGCGACATTATTTGCACTAGTAGCAATGCACAAAAAATTGTAGANNATGGTACATGAAATTTTTAGCCTTGAAAAAATTACTAAACTTAAAATTAGACACCCTAAAGCTAAGTTGTTAGCTCATCCGGAGTGTGAGGAACCAATATTAGCCATAGCAGACTATATAGGAAGCACTACGGGCATTTTAAAGTATTCTCAACAGGATGATAGCCAGGAATACATAGTGGCCACAGAGGCCGGTATTTTGCATCAAATGGAAAAAGCCAGCCCACATAAAACTTTTATACCTGCACCACCTAATAATGCATGTGCCTGTAACGACTGTCCATATATGAAATTGAATACATTAGAAAAACTATATCTGTGTTTAAAGTACGAGATACCCGAAATAGTAATGGATGAGGAATTAAGGTTGGCTGCTAAAAAGCCTATTGATAGAATGCTTGAGATAAGTGCGAAGTATGGTTTATAATTGATTTGTTTTTTAAGTTTAAAAATGTTTTAACTTTAACTAAGCCATTCAACATTGAGTGGCTTTTCCTTTTCATTGACTATACTACGACATATTCCTTTTTTAAAAACTGTATTTTTTTACAGCATTACTGCGTTTGGTGGGCCGCAAGGACACTATGGAATGATGCTAAAAAATTTTGTAAATAAAAGAAGATACGTTACAGAGGAAGAGTTATTGGAATACAATTCCTTTTGCCAATTATTACCGGGTGCATCCAGCACTCAAACTATTACTTTAATAGGTTACAAAAGAGGTGGGGTTGCTCTGGCTGTACTTACTTTAATTATTTGGCTATTACCGGCATGTTTATTAATGGGTGCTTTTTCTTTTCTTTTTTCTTCTAATAGTTCTGCTAATTCAATAAATAATATTTTTAGATTTTTAGAGCCTATGGCAATTGGCTTTTTAATATTTGCAGCTCTTAAAACTTTTAATATTGCTATAAATAATCTCATTACACAAGTTATAATGATAGCTTCAATGATAATGAGTTTTTTCTTTTTTAAGGCCCCCTGGGTTTTTCCTGTGCTTATTGTTGCTGGTGGTATAGCAACCAATTTTAGTAACAATAGAATACCCGAGAATGAGGTAATTAAACCAAGACAAATAAAATGGAGAAATATCTGGTTGTTTGTACTTCTTTTTGTTATTGCAGGAATATTAAGTGAAACTGCACGTAAACAGGAATGGGAGCATCGAAAAGTTTTTAATTTGTTTGAAAACTTTTATAGGTTTGGAAGTATAGTATTTGGAGGAGGCGATGTTTTATTACCATTATTATTAGATCAGTACGTTGCAAGGCCAACCGATGTAAAATCAATTAAAAGAAACCCAAACCAAATACGTATTGAAAAATCAGACTTACTCACCGGGTTTGGTATGATGAGGGCAATTCCCGGACCTACATTTTCAGTTGCTAGCTATACAGGAGGAATGGCATTAAAAGATGAAGGATATAAAATGCAGATAATGGGTTGTATTGCAGCAACAGCAGGAATATTTTTACCTAGTGCTTTACTGGTTTTATTTTTCTTTCCGGTGTGGCAGTATTTAAAAAAGTTTGTGGTAGTTTACCGTGCACTTGAAGGAATAAATGCAGTTGTTGTTGGTTTAATGTGGTCTGCTGCTTTATATCTTTTAAGTGCGATGCCCATTAAAGATATAAGTGTAAATACACTTTTAAGTTTTGGAATTATAGTCATTACTTTTTTATTGCTTCGCTATACTAAAATTCCAGCCCCTATTATTGTTCTTTTTTGTTTACTTGTAGGATGGTTACTTTAATTTTTATAGTAGTTGTTTATTTCTATTTCTTCTTTTACTTCATCGGGTACTAAAAAACGGATAGATTTTTTTTCTTTTATTAACTTACGTATATGCGTACTCGAAATTTCAAGAAGTGGGGCCTGAATTATATTTATATTAGCACCATAATCATCTTCAATTTCGAATCCAGGTCTTTTATAAATAAAGATGGAATAGTTTTTAATAATAAAATCAGCATTAAACCATTTATATAAATTTTGAAAACCATCACTTCCCATCACTAAAGAAAATTCATGTTGAGGATATTTTTCTTTTAAATATATTAATGTATTTGTTGTATAGGATGGTTTAGGTAACTTAAATTCAATATTACTTGCTTTTATTTTTGTTTCTTTTTCCAACGCTAATTGTACTAAATGAAATCGTTGATGTTCGTTCAGTAAAGCTGCAGTTTTTTTAAAAGGATTTTGTGGAGAAATCACTAACCATATTTCGTCTAATTCTGTTTCATTAATTAAATGGCTTGCAATTATTAAATGTCCATTATGAACAGGATTAAAAGACCCAAAATATAATCCAATCTTCATATTATAAAAAAGTATTATTTAAATTATTTTTACAATAATATGTTGTGCTTCGTCTTTTCTTAGGCTTAATAAATAGCCAGATACATTTATAGAGATAGGATCATTAAAAAAAGATGATTGATGCACGGTAATTTTTTCACCAGGAACACATCCCATTTCCATAAGTTTTAAAAAAATATCATCATTTTCAATTGAAGTTATTTCAACAGTTTGACCAATATTTATTTCTGACAATCTTTTCTGTTTCTTCAATTCAAAGTTTTTTAGTTTGAATTGCAAAGGTAGGTTTTATAAAAACAGGTTAATTTCGATATTCAGAATATTCAATTATGCCAGTAAAATTTAATTTTCAAAAATCTGCATCTTTAAAGAACAGGCAACAATTAAAAACATTCTTGCTTTCTATTTTTAAAAGGGAACAGAAAAGCCCTGGTAAAATAGATTTTATTTTTTGTTCAGATGATTATATACTTCAAATAAATAAATCTTTTTTAAACCATGATTATTATACCGATATTATAACCTTTGATTTATCTGATTATATGGCCACATCAATAGATGCTGAAATATATATAAGTATTGATACCGTAAAGTCAAATTCGGTACTATTTAATACAAGTTTTAATAATGAACTCCACCGGGTAATTTTTCATGGGATATTACATTTGTGTGGCTACAACGATAAACGAAAAGAGGATAAGAAAACAATGAGTAAAAAAGAGGATTATTATTTAAGAAAGTATAAAATGCAATGTTCCATGTAGCACCGTTTCACCCAGAAACTGGGATACGTGGAACATTATATCTTTGTATTAAATTTTAAAGATGGTAGATAGTAAACTTTTAATTGAGCCTGAAGCAAAGTTTAAAGAGAAAAAAAAATGGCAGATTGCTTTAAGAAGGTATGTGCTTGAAAAAAAGCTAAGCCCAAATTATGCTCCCTACTTCGGATTAGAAATAGAAAAAATGAGAAAATGGGTAGAATGCCAGTTTGTAGAGGGTATAGGTTGGGATGATTTTGCAGTAAAGTGGCAGTTTGACCATGTGATACCAGTTACTTACTTTGATTTTAATAATGAGGATGAACTCAAAATGTGCTGGAGTTTTTTAAATATTAGGGTTGGCATTTTTAATAAAAAGGAAGAGAAGGTTAATAGAATTGACCTTGTGTATGCAAAAAACTACTTTAAAGACTTATATAAATCATCAAATATTGAAAGTATAATTCCTTTTTTAGATAAAATAGAAGGCATTATTCTTTCTAAGAAACTGGAGACGAATAGTCAAACCCGCTTTTTACTAGAACAGAAATCGTATTTAAGTAGTATAAAAGGGTTTTCTGCATATGAATATGAAATGTTGAATCGTGGAGGTACACTTGAGCAAGTGAAAAAAGAAATGGAGATACTAAAAAAGTTTACTTAGTTAACTTTGCGGCATGTTTAATAAATACGATGTCATAGTAGTTGGGGCAGGACATGCTGGTTGCGAAGCAGCAGCAGCAGCAGCCAATATGGGAAGTAAGGTGTTATTGATAACAATGAACATGCAAACTATTGCCCAAATGAGTTGTAATCCTGCAATGGGCGGTATTGCAAAGGGGCAAATAGTTAGGGAAATAGACGCAATGGGTGGTTATAGTGGAATAGTGTCGGATAAAAGTATGATTCAGTTTAGGATGCTCAATAGAAGTAAGGGTCCTGCCATGTGGAGCCCAAGGGTTCAAAGTGATAGAATGTTGTTTGCTCAAACTTGGAGGGAAATGCTGGAAAATACCCCAAATGTGGACTTTTACCAGGACATGGTCAATGAATTATTGGTAGAAGATAATGTTGTAAAGGGAGTTGTTACCGGTTTAGGACATAAAATTCATGCAAAAGCGGTAGTACTAACCAATGGTACCTTTTTAAACGGTGTAATTCATATCGGAGAAAAGAATTTTGGAGGCGGAAGGGTTGCAGAAAAAGCAGCGACCGGAATTACTGAACAACTTGTGAAACTTGGATTTGAAAGCGCAAGACTAAAAACAGGCACACCGCCACGTATTGATGGAAGAAGTTTGGATTATAGTAAAATGGAGGAACAAAAAGGAGATGACGAAATAGTTGGGTTTAGTTTTTTAAATGAAACCAGCTTAAATCCCAATCAGCAGAGAAGCTGCTGGATAACTTACACCAGCGAAGAAGTTCATAATATTCTAAAAACCGGCTTTGAAAGCAGCCCTATGTATCAGGGTAGAATTCAGGGAACCGGACCAAGATATTGCCCAAGTATAGAAGATAAAATAAACCGATTTGCAGAACGAGACAGACACCAGCTTTTTGTGGAGCCCGAAGGGTTTAATACCATAGAAATATATGTAAATGGCTTTTCAACCTCATTACCCGAAGATGTTCAATTAGAAGCCTTAAGAAAAGTACCGGGTTTTGAAAACAGTAAAATGTTTCGCCCCGGATATGCCATTGAGTACGACTTTTTCCCGCCAACACAATTGACTCACTCGTTGGAAACTAAAAAAATTAAAAACCTGTTTTTTGCTGGTCAAATAAATGGCACCACCGGTTACGAAGAAGCTGCTTGCCAGGGTTTAATGGCCGGTATTAATGCTCATCAGGCAACCATTAATCAAGATGCAGTTGTTTTAAAAAGAAGCGAAGCATATATAGGAGTATTAATAGATGATCTAATTAATAAAGGAACCGATGAACCTTACCGTATGTTTACCAGCAGAGCAGAGTTTAGAACATTACTCAGGCAGGATAATGCAGACTTCCGTCTTACTGAACTAAGTTATAAAATTGGCTTGGCCAGCCAGGAAAGGATGGATAGGGTTATTGAGAAAAAATCTCAGGTAGAAGAACTAAAAGCAGCATTAAATAAAATTCAGATTGAACCTGAAGAGAGTGAACATTATTTAAAAAGCCTGCAATCGAGCGTTCTTACCGGAAAACAAAAAGCGGCACAGTTAGTCTTAAGGCCTGGGGTTGAATTGAGTGATATGATAAAAGCTATTCCTTCACTATACGATCAATTAAAATCGTATTCAAAAGAAGTGATAGAACAGGCTTCAATTCAAATTAAATACGATACCTACATAGAAAAAGAAAAAGAGTTGGTAAATAAAATGAGCCAACTGGAAAACTTGCTTATTCCGGAAAACTTTAATTATCAAAAACTATCTTCCTTAAGCAATGAGGCTCGCCAAAAGTTTATTAAAATTCAGCCCAAAACTTTGGGACAGGCTTCCCGAATTTCGGGAGTAAATCCAAGCGATGTGCAGATATTAATGATTTACATGGGTAGATAATATTAATAATTTTAATAATATATTTATAATATGTTCAAACTAAACTTAAACGGATTAAAAACAAGAGAAGAAATTTTTGAAGAAGTTTCAAAAGAAATAAGCTACATAGTAAGAATTGCAACCAAAGACAGTAAACGCCCTTGGGGTGGCTTTTTGGTGATAAATGAAGATGATGCTGATAAATTTATAAGCGAATTTTTTCCGCACCTAACGTTTAATGAGTTAAACATTTCAGGCAAACTGAGCCCCAAAATTCTATTGGTGGAACCCGGAAAAAAACTGAGCTGGCAATACCACCACCGCCGTGCAGAAATATGGAAATTAATTTATGGTGTAGCAGGCATTGTTAGGAGCGATGATGATACTCAAAAAGAGTTGCACACATTAAGTGTGGGTGAAATAATTGAACTTCAGCAAGGAGAAAGGCACCGCCTGGTTGGCCTGGAAGCCGGCTGGGGAATTATTGCAGAAATATGGCGACATACCGATGCCGCAAACCCAAGCGACGAAGAAGATATTGTAAGAGTGCAGGACGATTTTGGAAGATAAAATTTTTAAGCCGCAGCTCTAAACCTGCGGCTTATTTTCTTCATAAGAAAGAGCGGCTAAAACAAATTTTATTTCGCTGAAACTAATTTCCGGCAACTGCTCTTTTATTTGTGTAAGCGTAGCGTTTCTATTATTAATTAAAATGCTCTTAATTTTTTCCTGCCTTTCTGTTGAAACAAATTCGTTTACAGAAATTTCGCCCAACAAAACATAATGATTAAGATGCCCTTCAATGGTTTGAGGAGAAAAATTTCTTTCTTTGGCTATATCTTCAATTGATTTTCCTTCCTTGAATAAATTGAAGCTCAGTTTTTTTGTATCGGTTTTATGCGGCCTTTCTTTAGGTTCCTTTTTTACCGAAGAAACGTATTGCTGCATATTTGTTTCCATGTTGTTCTTTTCGCAATAATCAAAAATGATATCAATTATATCATCTCCAAACTTTTCTACCTTGGCCTTACCAAAGCCTTTTATTTTTTCAAGATCTTTTTTATTGAGTGGCAGCAATGCACATAAGCTTTTTAAAGTTTCGGCATTTGCAATCATATAAATAGGCAGTGCGGTTTCTTCAAAAACCATGTTCCGCCATCTAAGCAGGGTTTCATACAACTCGGGGTTGCTAACTCCGGTAATGGTTTGTTTTTTAGCGCTGGCATAGCAGGTAATATTTATCCGGGGCTGTGTAAAAGCAAGTTTGTTTTTTAAATAGTTTGTTAGATTAAAACCCTCTTTGCAGTATTGCATTTCATAAGAGGTGGTAAAAATAGATTGGGCCAATTCTTTTAAAGCCTCATCAATATCATTGGCAACCTCTTTATGTTCTGTAATTAATAAATGATTTTTTACAGCATTAAATAAATCGGTTAATCTTGTAGTAAAATGATTGGCAGCATCAATAATGCGCTTTTGTAAACCTTCGTTTTTTTCAATAATAGGCTCATTTTTAAATAGGGTATAAATGTGAGCAATAAACTTTTCGCCTACTGCTTTGTCGTTTAAAAAACTCTTATGAACCTGCAGTAAACTATTTATAGCATCGGAATTTAATTTGGGCCCATGCTCGGCTAAGTAGTGGAGCAAAATATTAAACCCGTTGTTTAATTCGGTAAAGGAAAATATAAACTCCAACTGTTGTTGTGTGTAAGCAAGCCTGGCTCCTTCAAAACGCTCGGCCAAACTGCTCTTGGGCGTAAGCCATTGCTGGCCTTTAACCACCTGGTTGTTACTTAAAATAGAGCCGGATGAAATTTTTGATAAAAGCACAATACCTTCTAAACTGGTGCACCTGCTTAAAGCTACATATACCTGCCCGCTGCTAAAGGCCGCACCGGCATCAATCATTACTTTATCAAAAGTGAGTCCCTGGCTTTTGTGAATGGTAATTGCCCAGGCTAACCTAAGCGGAAACTGTTCAAATGTTCCCAATACATCCTGCTCTAATTTTCCATCGGAACTATTTATTTTATATCGTGTATTTTCCCAAATATCCTTTCGAACGGTTATATCTTCACCATCGCTTTCAACCACAATATCTTCGTCGGCCAATTTTTTTACTACTCCAATTTTGCCATTAAAATATTTGCGACTTATCACATCGTTTTTTAAAAACATTACCTGGGCACCCTCTTTTAAAACGAGTGCAGCTTCTGCAGGGTATAGATGCTCGGGAAAATCGCCTTCTATAATTGCGTTGTATGTGAATGCAGCAGTGAACAGGTTATTAATTTCTCTTGAATTTATTTGGTCGGCCTGATTGTTATGAGAGGTGAGTGTAATATACTTATCGTTGGAGGCCGGCCTAAAGCCCGGGTCGCACCTTTGGTGTAGCTCTTCAAAGTCATCGGCATGCATATTATTGTTGCGTACCTTATTGAGTAGTCGAACAAAGGAGTCTTCTTTTTGTCTATAAATTTTTGTGAGTTCAATCATTAAAGGCATTTGCTCTCTTATAACTAAACTGTCGAAAAAGAAGGGTGAGTTATAATGTTCGCTCAGCAATATCCATTCATCGTTTTTTGCTACGGGGGGCAATTGAAAAAGATCGCCAATGCACAGCAATTGCACTCCTCCAAAAGGTATATTGTAATTTCTTCTTACCGACCTAAGAATGGTATCAATAGCATCCAGGGTATCTGCCCGAACCATACTAATTTCATCAATTACCAACAACTCCATTTTGCGGAGCAGTTGAACCCGCTGTTTGTTAAAACGTATTTTGCCCAGCAATTCATCTTTGTTAGCCTTATTGGGTAAAAAAGCGTGGAAAGGCAGTTGAAACAAACTATGCAAAGTAACTCCTCCTGCATTAATAGCAGCAACCCCGGTAGGAGCAGCCACCACAATGTTTTTAGCACAATGCTCCTTTATGTATTTCAATAAGGTTGTTTTGCCCGTGCCCGCTTTTCCGGTAAGAAAAATGTTTTCACTTGTTTCGCTTACAAATCGAAAGGCAAGTGTGAACTGATCGTTGAGTTCAATTGTATTGGTTGTATCCACAAGAATAAAATTAATAGAAATAGTAAAACGCACCGCAAGACTAATTCAAATTAATAAATCATTATTGTCCGACTAAAAAACNNGCTTAAGCCCAGGGCTATTGATTCAAATCCTCTCCCAGTGGGCTTTAGCCCAACTTAGTCGGACAATAGTATTAATAAATAAAAACAAAGCTTTACGAGCAAGTATAAAACTACATTCGAACTGTTTTATAAATTTTCAATGTTGTACAATGAAGTTTTACAACATTTGGATAAAGCCTGTATTGGTTAAAACTTTTATTTCCCCAACTTTAAGGTCGGGGAAATAAAAGCAAAAGTCAATGGTAAAGAGCGATAGCACAATTTATCCTTATAATACCATGCCTTTTAATAAGTTGGCTACTTTTTACCACCCATCATTACCAGCTCACCCATTTCTACTTCGGTAATATATTTTTTATTTCCTTCTTTATCGGTGTAGTTTCGGTTAATTAATTTTCCTTCTAATACTATTTCCGAACCCTTTACTAAAAACTTTTCTACAATGTCTGCAACCTTGCCCCAGGCAATTACATTGTGCCATTGGGTATCAGTTACTTTTTCGCCTTTTGCGTTGCGATAACTTTCATTGGTTGCCAGTGAAAAACGGGCCAGCTTTTTTCCGCTTTCTGTGTTGCGTACTTCCGGTGCGTTTCCTAAATTTCCAATCAATTGAACTTTGTTTTTTAATGCGTACATAGCTGTAAAATTTGTGTTCCTTAAAATGGAACGGTTTAAAATTTATTTTGTTTGTCGGCAAGCCAATTGGCCATTGACAACACAAAGATGCAGTTACAAAAAACGGATAGTCGGTAGTTATTCATTTACTGCCGAATGTATCCGTTTGTAAACGCTTGTACTTATAAAATATAGTTCGTATCTTTTGAAAATCAATTTGATTTATATGAGTACTGTTGCTGGCATAAAAACCTGTTTAAGTTGTGGCAAACCGGTAAAAGGCCGAACCGACAAAAAGTTTTGTGATGATTATTGCAGAAATAACTTCAACAATCAATTAAAAAGCAGCAGCAGCAACCTGGTAAGAAATATCAACAATGCGTTGAGTAAAAACAGGCGAATATTGGAAGATGTTATTGGTGCAGAAGAAATGCAAAAAACTACCAAGGAAAAGCTATTACAAAAAGGATTTCAATTTAAATACCAAACACATTTATACAACAATAAAAAAGGAAATACTTATTTCTTTTGCTATGATATGGGCTATTTGCCGCTGGAGAATGATTGGTACCTGGTTGTAAAAAGAAAAGAAGAATAAAAAAATTGTACAAATGCTTAGCATCACCATTATACAAACCCACTTACATTGGGAAAATAAAGAAGCAAACCTAAGAATGCTGGAAGATAAAATTAGAAACATTGGAGAACGAACAGAAGTAGTATTGTTGCCCGAAATGTTTAGTACAGGTTTTAGTATGCGCCCGGCAGAATTAGCCGAATCGATGCATGGAGAAACGGTGGCCTGGATGAAGGAGATAAGCGAAAAATATAAAATTGTTTTAGCGGGTTCGGTTATTATTAAAGAAGAAGAAAAATTTTATAATCGCTTTATTTGGATGTTGCCCAATGGGCAATACGGCACTTATGATAAACGGCATTTGTTTGCATTTGCAGGCGAGCATTTACAATATACAGCAGGCAATAAAAGAGCCATTGCCTCGGTAAAAGGCTGGAAAATAAACTTGCAGGTTTGCTACGACTTACGTTTTCCGGTATGGGCAAGGCAACAATTGCAAACCAAAGAAGATGGTGAAAAAGTACCCGAGTACGATGTTCTTATTTATGTAGCTAACTGGCCCGAACGGCGTAGCCATGCATGGAAAACGTTAATTTGTGCAAGGGCTATAGAAAACCAGTGTTATGTAATAGGTGTAAACAGGGTAGGTAAGGATGGCAACAACCTTTATCATAGTGGCAATAGTTTGGTGATAGACCCTTTGGGAGAAGTACTCTATCACCAGGCCGATGAAGAAGATGTATTTACTATAACCCTGCAAAAGGAACATCTTGAAAATATTAGAACTAAATTTCCATTTTGGAAAGACGGAGATCAATTTAATATTTTAGAAGAGTAGATTAGTTTTTTGTGGCAACTTCATGCATTATTCGTTTAATTACTTCACTCATTTTATAGTCGTATCCTTTTATTAATGCCTCATAGCTGGTACCAATATACCAATCGGGCAATACTCCGGTTCCGGTTTTAGGCACATGTTTATATTGTACCACTCGGTATAAAGGAAGGCGAACGCTTGTTTTGGTATTTGGAAGTTTTATATCCGGAATCATAATACCGCTATTGCCATGCCAACCTCCACCGGTTTCTTCACCCACCAGCAAAATATTTTTTTGACCTTTTAAATTATTACACAACAGAGATGTAGCTGAAAAACTGGGCCCATTAATGAGCACATATAGTTTTCCGGAGTAATGATTTTTTCTTTTGGGACGATAAAGCTTTCGTTCCAAATGCCCTATATGGTATTTTCCATCAATTTTTTTTCGGCTTATAAAAAACATTTCTATTGAATTTAAAAAGCCTCCTTTTATATTTTTACCATAAGGTCCCACTCCTCTTGCCTTAGAATATACGGAATCTGCAATTTTAAAAGGGCTGTTGCTTAGGTATTTGGTAAGCAAAGTAGATGACATTACTTTTCCGCCCCCATTGCTGCGTACATCTAAAATAAGTTGGTCAATTTTAGTTTTTCTAATTTCTCTAAAGGAGCGTCTAAAAAAACTACGGAGCCGGCCATTGCTAAATGTATTTAAAGTAATGGTAGCAAATTTGCCACTGCTGTCAATGGTAAACGACCTTAGCGACTGCAATTGTTTTTCCTTTGAAAACTTTGGCGGCTTGGGTGTTTTTCTTACTAAACTATCTCGTTTCTTTTTTGTGGTATCTTTTGCAGGGGTCCACAATGGAACATTAACGGTTTGAGCGTTACCCGAAGCATCAATATAATCAACAGAATAGGTTTTACTTAACCCATAAATATTTCTGTGATAATAGGGAAAGTTGCCGCTCATGCGTATATAGTTGATATTATTGGCATAACCATCCTCGGGCAAATAATTAAAAATACGGCCAATAAGCTGAGCCGGTTTTTGATGATTGATAGCGGTTACAATGGTGCCTCTTTTAAAAACGCTGTCTTTTCTATTGAGGTTTCCCGTTACTGCCAGAGAATCGTTCCACACTTTAAAGTATAGCGGAAAGGATGGAAGCTGTTTTCCCCTTATCCATTTTACATAAGCTTTGCTACTGCCAATACTGGTGTGTCCGCAATGTATTTTATCAATAGTAGGTGCAAGAATTTTCCAAATAAATTGTTGCTCCGTCATACTGTCTTTAATAGAAGTATAGTATTGATTAAAATAATAATCCATACTGTCTTTAGATGTGTACCAATAAAGCGAAGGGTGTTTGGCTTCCAAAATATTTCTTAATAAACTAAAATCTTTTTGAAGAGCCCGGCTTGAAAATTTATTGTTAGGAGAATAGTTTTTGGTGGACACACAAGAGGCCAACAACAAAACAGACAACAATAAAACAATAAACAATTTAAATTTATGCATAGCAGGGTACAACTAAATTAAACTATTTAAGCCTGCTGCAAAAGAATAAATGTTTTTCTAATTTTTTAAGAAGTCCAGCGGTCGTTTACAAATGCTATCAATAAAAATTGATTACCGCTTTTTGTAAAAACCAATCTTAAACTTGTCCAATCCATTCCCTCGTACTTTTTATCAAAACCCGTAAAGTGATATTCTATAAATCGGCAACCGGGATATTTTTCTTTTAAATTGTTTAATGAATTGCCGCTACCAATAAAAGAGTCAATAGCTGTTTTTTCTGCGTGTAAAAAATTGGCATTGTACACAAATTTTTCTATATAAGTTTTTGCTGACAAAAAAATTGAATCTTCTCCGGGGTCATAATCGCCCCAGTTTATTTTTTTATTGGATGAAAGCAGCCCTGCAAAATCAGCGCCGGTTAAAGTTTGATTGCCACTGCCAATAAAACCATAAGGAGAAAAATGAACGCTGTCCGAAAAATAAAATGGCAGGCTATCGTAGCGTTTGTTTTTTAAAATTGATAAAACTTGTTGCCCTGTAACGCTAAGCAGCGAATCGGAGTTTACAACTGTGGTAATTTTATTTATATCAGTATTTGAGGTATTGGTAGATGAAGAATCATCTTTTTCATTTTGCTTTTGATTGCTGCAGGACACAACAACTGATAACAGCAATAGAAAATAAATGAAACGCATAAAAAGAAGGGTTTAATTTTTAAAAACTTCCATAGCAGAAACCGCTTTATTATTAAAGTCCCACAAGGCCTGGTTTTCCCAACTGGAACCATTGGTAGCCGTGGGGCCATATATCGAAATCCATTCGGCACCCCAATAACAAAACCCAAGCCCACGGTTGTTTTGGTTAACGATGGATTTAATTTGTAACAAATAATCTTTTTGTCCTTGTTGCGTAGCCGGGTAAGTAGAAATTATTTGACTATTATCCCCAATAATATTATTGGTAAAATCATTAAATCCAAAACTAAAGGGATAAGCTGTTTCGGCAATCACTATCGGCTTGTTGAAACTGCCGGTTAAATTATGGAGAGCAGTTTTTAGTGAACTTAAATCTTTCCCATGCCACAATGGATAAAACGAAACGGCCATTATATCATAGTCTATCGATGAAAGGCCGTTAAAAAAATAATTAGCATCGCTATAGCCTGCACAGTGCAACATTATTTTACATGTTGGTGCAAAGCTTCGTACAGCCTGGCTTGCTGCGGTAAGCAGTTCTTTTAACTGTGCCGGGTTAGAACTCATTTTACCCTCAGGCCACAAAAAGCCATCATTTATTTCGTTGCCTATTTGTATATAATCGGGGTTTATTTCCTGGGCTATTTTTTTGGTATATGCAGTTACACTGTCTTTTAATTGTGCAAAACTACTGCTCGCCCATGCGGCAGGTTTTTGCTGATGGCCGGGGTCGGCCCAGGTATCGGAATAATGAACCGTAATCCAAACCTTTAAACCCAAGCTTTTAATTTCCTGTGCAAGCGTTTTAACGCCGTTAAAAGAGGAGGTTGCATTGGCAGGTTGATGCCACAAACGCAGACGAACACAATTAGCACCATTTGCTTTTAAAGTTTGCAACATGTCTTCGGGATTGCCGGCTGCATTTTTTATAACAAGGCCCAAAGCCCTTATTTCAGGCAACAAAGACATATCGGCTGCCTTTATCTCCAACTCATTGCCCGAAGGATTGTTGGGTGTCTTATTTTTTGAGCAGGAAAAAAATAAAAAAATAAAACAGTAAAGGAGTGTAATCGGTTTCAATGATTATTTTTTATGATGATTCCAGCCTTGGGCAATTAATTCATGTTTATTTCCGGCACGGGTAATTAAATGTTTGCCCTCGGCTGCATCGGTAATATATCCAATAATACTTATAGCACTGTTGGTTTTTATTTTTTCATAATCGCCCTGGCTTACGGTAAACAACAATTCATAGTCTTCGCCGCCACTCAATGCACAAGCGGTAGGGTCTAATTGCAATTTGTAGGCAAACTCTTTTGCTTCATCCTGAAGCGGCAGCTTGTCTTCGTACAACACACAGCCCACATTGCTTTGTTTGCAAATATGCATAAGGTCGCTGCTGAGGCCATCACTAATATCCATCATGCTCGATGGTTTAATTTCGGCTTCGGCAAAATATTCAACAATGTCTTTTCTTGCCTCGGGTTTTAGTAAACGCCCTACAATGTATGCCTGGTTTTCCAGGTCGGGCTGAGCACCCGTTTCTTCAAAAATTTTCTTTTCTCTTTCTAAAATGGTTAAGCCTAAAAATGCGCCACCCAATGCACCGCTTACGCAAATAAGGTCGCCACTTTTGGCTCCACTTCGGGTTACATAATTACCCGGTGCCACTTCGCCTATGGCAGTAATGCTAATTACAAATCCTTTTTGAGAGCTGGTGGTATCGCCTCCTATTAAATCTACCTGGTATTGTTCACAGGCCGCATAAATGCCGGCATAAAAATCTTCTAAGGCTTCTACACTAAAGCGGTTGCTAAACCCAATGCTTACGGTAATTTGAGTAGGTGTAGCATTCATGGCATATATATCGCTTAGGTTTACTACCACGGCTTTATAACCCAAATGTTTGAGCGGTGTATAGCTTAAATCAAAATGAATGCCTTCCAGTAAAAGGTCGGTTGATACTACGGTTTGCCTGCCGAAATGATCTATTACAGCACCATCGTCTCCGGCCGATAATTGTGTTGAACTATTTTTTGTATCGTTATTTTTAAGGAGATGATCTATTAAACCAAACTCTCCGAGTGTATTCACTTCTGTACGATTTTCCATGGCTGCAATTTACGCAGAAAAGATTTCTACTTTAAAAATTAAGCTAAACAATGAGCATTAAAAAACCCCGCTATCGGCGGGGCTTTTACAGTTATAATCTATTATCAATTTCTAAAGAAAGACTGTTAAAAATATCGTCAATACCACCTTCTCCTTTTACCATTACCACTTTATCAAAGCGTCGGTAGTAATCGGCTACGGCTTCTGTTTTGGTACGGTATTCTACAATTCTTGCTCTTATCACCTGCTCATTGCTGTCATCACTCCTGCCGCTGGTTTCACCACGTTTTAATAATCGTTTTACCAATTCGTCTTCGCTTACATCCAACGCCAGCATTACCGCAATGTTTGTTTTTTTAAGCTCCAATAAATTATCCAAAGCCTCAGCCTGTGCTGAAGTGCGAGGGAAGCCATCAAATAGAAAGCCTTTGGCCTCCGCATTTTCATCTAATGCAGAACTTATCATTCCTATTACCACTTCGTCGGGAACCAACTGGCCCTTATCCATAAAATTTTTAGCTTCCATACCAAGCGGAGTTTGCCGGCTAATTTCGGAGCGGAGCAAATCGCCGGTGCTCAAATGTTTTAAACCATACTTGCTAATGAGCTTTTCGCTTTGTGTACCCTTGCCACTGCCCGGAGGGCCAAAAAGAATTAAATTGAACATAGTTTTTCTACTAAACAGTTTATTGTTTTAATGGTTTGGCAGTCAATCGAAATTACCACTATTGTGGGCGGGTGAAAATACGTTTTTTTCAGGGTATAAAAACTTTTAATACCATTTTTTTTAATAATATACTCTGTTATACAATGTTTATCTGCTTTGAAAACCTCTGCTTATCAAGTACCTTTGCGTTGTTTTAAAATTATAAAATTGTATAAAAAATGAGTAGTTATAAATTAAGCATGTTGGCCGAAACTTTAATAGGAAGTGAAATAGTAAAGCTGGGAGGCATTATTAAAGAAAAAATTAGCAAGGGCGATCATATTTATAATTATACCATCGGCGACTTTGATGCAACCCAGTTTCCCATTCCGGAACAATTGGAAAAAGAAATAATTGAAGCCTATAAAAATGGATATACCACTTACCCTGCTGCTGATGGAGAGCTCGACCTTCGCATTGCAGTAAGCAATTTTATTAAAACCAACGAAGCAATAGATTATAGCCCTTCCGAAATTTTAATTTCAAACGGGGGCCGTCCATTAATTTATGCGGCTTACAGAGCAATTGTTGATAAAGGCGACAAAGTAATTTACCCGGTGCCAAGCTGGAACAACAATCACTATGTACATTTTACCGAAGGCGAACATGTAATGATTGAAGCTACCAAAGAAAACAATTTTATGCCTTCCGCAGCTCAAATTGCACCCCATATTAAAGAAGCTACATTAATTGCAGTATGTTCTCCACTCAACCCAACCGGTACAACTTTTAAAAAGGAAGAACTGGAAGCCATTTGTGATTTGATAGTTGAAGAAAATAACCGAAGAGCAGAAGGCCAAAAGAAATTATACCTATTGTACGATCAAATTTACTGGACACTTACATTTGGCGATACGGTTCATTACAACCCGGTGAGCCTAAGACCTGAAATGAAAAAATATACTCTTTTTATTGATGGTATCAGCAAGGCTTTTGCAGCAACCGGCGTAAGGGTTGGCTGGTCTATGGGGCCGGCAGAATTGATTGCAAAAATGAAAGCAATCAACAGTCATGTAGGTAGTTGGGCACCTATGGCTGAACAAAAAGCAGTGGCAAAGTTTTTAAACAATTCACATGCAGTAAGCGAATATCTCAATCATTTTCGCAGCGAAATTGCATACAGGCTCACCGCTATTTACAATGGAATTCAAAAACTGTTTCAGGCCGGCCATCCTATAGAAGCTATAGCGCCACAAGCCGCCATGTACCTCACTGTAAAAATTGATTTAGTGGGCAAAAAAACCGGCGAAGGAAACCAATTGCAAACACAGGAAGAAGTAACATCTTATATTTTAAATGAAGCAAAACTTGCACTGGTGCCCTTTTATGCATTTGGCGCAGAAAAAAACAGTGTTTGGTATAGGTTGAGTGTAGGCTGTTGTAAAAAAGAAGATATAGATCAAATGCTTGCAAAACTTCAATCGGCACTTGAAAAATTGTCTTAACTAATGAAAATATAAAAGGGATGTTTTGACATCCCTTTTTATTGTGTTTAAATTTTTTTAGTTCTTATTGTTTAAAAATACGAAAGGCATTTCTTTACCACGGTACAAGTACTTTTTAACAGACAGCAAATTTTTTTCCAACTTGTATTGATTTAAATCAATCAATTCATGTGAAATAGCAAGGTTGTCAATTTTTTCAACAGCATACAACAAACCATGCAGCCACGAAACTTCTCTTTCTATAGCCTGGGGGTTTTTTAATGCCTGTTTGAATAACACCAGTAAATCTCTATTTGTGTTGTTCATTTTGGTGACTTGATATTTCAGTTTAATTATATCCAACCAATCCTTTTTTATTTGGACATCCACAAGAACTTTTCTTAGAAGAAGAGCAACTTGAGATAACCAATACAAGGGCAATAATTAGGAGCACTGATATTTTTGTATAGTTCTTCATTATTTTCACGATACAATTTAAACTATTTTCTTTAATTAATATTGCGTTGCGGAATGCCGCTTACAAAAATTAACATACATCAGCCAAAGCCAAGGATATTGGTAGCTCCGTTAGATTGGGGGCTTGGCCATGCAACCCGTATTATTCCATTGGTAAAAATGCTGGAAAATGCAGGCGCCACCGTTTTATTGGCGGCCGATGGGGCTATTGCAAAATTGCTACAAACCGAATTGCCCGGCAGAGAAATACTGCCGCTCCCAGGCTATCAAATTCGATATGGGAAAAATGGTAAAACATTCTTTTTTAAAATGTTAGTTCAGGCGCCGGCCATCATTAAACGTATTAAGAAAGAAAACAATTGGCTTAAAAATATAATTGAAGAAAAAAAAATTAATGCCCTTATTTCCGATAATCGCTTTGGATTTTATGCTAAAAATATTCCTTCGGTTTATATAACCCACCAGCTTTATATTGAAACCGGCATTTCAAAAATGATGAATAGGCTGGCACAAAAAATTCATTATCGATATATTAATAATTTTTCTGAATGCTGGGTGCCCGATTTTGAAAAAGAAGGTTTAGCCGGTAAATTATCGCATCCGAAAACATTGCCCGCACCTCCAATAAAGTATTTGGGGCCTCTAACCAGAATGGAAAAAACAAATGAGTCTGTCGTTGAAGATAAATTGCTTATTATTCTTTCAGGCCCCGAACCCATGCGAACAATTTGGGAAACTAATTTGCTGGAACAATTAAAAAGCTTTTCCGGAAATGTAGTGCTGGTAAGAGGCCTGCCTTTAAATTCAGCCAATCAAATTAGGGAAACAGAAACGCTAAAAATTCATCATTATCTTGCTACAAATGAGCTAAGTGAACAAATAAAAAAAGCAACCCTTATTATTAGCAGAAGCGGATATTCAACCATTATGGATTTGGTGGCCCTGCAAAAAAAAGCAATTATAGTGCCTACGCCCGGGCAGGGAGAACAAGAATGGCTGGCAGATTATTTGATGCAACAAAATATATTTTATAGTTGCTCGCAGCAAAACTTTCAATTGCAGCAAGTAATTAGCACTGCCAACAATTTTCCTTTTAAAATATTTGAAGCAGCCAATATTTCGGGAAATAAAAAATTTATTGAAGAATGGCTAAAAAAAATTAGCAAGGCTTAGCAATATATACCCCCTTGCTGTTTTTGTTATTACTACCCACCATGCTACTGCTTCCTTTTTCCCAAAACAATAATGGAAGCTTTCCTTTAATTGTTGACACAGCCTCAATAATTGTTTTATTAGAAAGTTCGCCACTGCAAAAAATTATTTGCTCAATTTCTTTTCTCTTTACCAGGCATTGTAGTTGAGAAATAGTGCCAATGGTTTTTTCCTGGTCTTTCTCTGTTGAAATTCTGCCGACTAATGGAATGGGCTTTTCTGCATATTTTATAAGTTGAATGCATTCGTCTGCTTCTGCCTGGCTGCCTGCTATTGCTGTATTTAGACAAATGTTTTGTTTCACATTTTTACTAATGGTAATACTCTTAATGCCTGCCATCATTTTTGCTAATACAACTCCAAGTTTTGAAAAGAATACAGTAGCTTTTTTATCTGCAAAATGTTTTTGTACAAATAATTGCATAGCACCGTAAAAATGTTTATTGTACTGGGGTGATAATTTTTGAGTACTTTCTCCTTTAAAATGAATGATGCAAGTACCGGCAAAATAATAATTCTTTAATCCTGCTTTTTGAATTCGATAGCAGAGATCCACGTCTTCGCCATACATAAAAAAATCTTCATCAAAACCATTTGTTTTTTCAATAGCCTTTCGGCTCAGCATCATAAACGCACCGGCCAGCACATCTACCTCCTTGCTTTCTTTTTCCTTTAAATGCCCTGCATAGTAGGCGGCAATTTTTTTAGAACGAGGAAACAATTTTATAAGCCCCGATAGTTTATAAAAAGAAGCGGATGGAGTTGGTAAGCCTCTTTTACTTTCTTTTAAAAAACATCCGGCACCATCTATCATAGGCACACCCAATGCACCAAAGATTTTGTTTTGTTGCATTTGCTCCAGGCTAAGATGCAAGCTGTCTTCGGCAATAATGGTATCGGGGTTTAAGAATAATATATAATCACCCTTCGCTAATTTTAAAGCTTTATTATTTGCTACGCCAAAACCATCGTTGGTATTTTGCCACACAAAATTTACTGTGGGAAACTTGGGTTGCAGCCATTCTTTACTTCCATCTGTGCTGTTGTTGTCCATAACAATTATTTCGGCGGCAATATCTTTCGTTGCTTTTAAAACTGAATAAAGACATTGCTCCAAAAAATATTTTACATTGTAATTGACTATAATAACGGATAGTTGCAAGAGTAGTTTTTATTTCTACGAAATAAACTGAATTTTATGATTTTGGAGAAGTAATTTTTTATTTCATTGTCGGCCTCCAATCAAATGTCTGTTTGGGAAAGGAAATATATCTTTGCGGATGCTCAAAACAACTTTACTAAATGCGGTACAAGCCGGTGCTGCTCAATTAATGCATTATTACAATGGCAGCTTTATCATTTCTAACAAAGAAGGAGTAAATAACCTGGTTACCGAAGCCGATCATGCTGCCGAAAAAGCCATCATTGAAGTGATTCACAACGATTATCCCGATCACTTTATTTTGAGTGAAGAAACCGGAGAAATCATCAGCAACAGCGAGTATAAATGGATTATTGACCCAATAGACGGAACGGTAAATTTTGCAAATGGTATTCCGCTTTGTTGTGTAAGCATTGGGTTGGAAAAAGATGGCGAAATGATATTGGGCGCTGTGTATGCACCTATTTTAAACGAATTGTATTTTGCACAAAAAGGATTTGGTGCATCGCTCAACGATAAACGAATTCATGTGAGTCAAAAGGCAGAGCTTATTCATAGCTGCTTAGTTACCGGTTTTCCATATACTTATTTAGATGCACCCAATGGGCCGCTACCCGTGTTTGAAAAACTGATTAGAAAAGGAATTCCCGTTCGCAGGCTGGGTAGTGCGGCCATTGATCTTTGCTGGGTGGCTGCCGGAAGGTTTGATGGCTTTTACGAACACCATTTACAAGCCTGGGATAGTGCAGCGGGATTTTTAATAGTACAGGAAGCCGGCGGAAAAGTAACCGATTTTGAAGGCAACGCTTTTTCGGTGTATCAACCTCATGTGCTTGCTACCAATGGAAAAATTCACGAAGAACTTAGAGCCGTGCTGAATGGCGGAGAAATAAAAATGTAAATAAAATGGAAAAACTAAATTTTTTACAGCATCAATTGTTTGAAGCAATACAAAAGCTTACGCCAGACAGTACTGCAAAATGGGGCGTAATGAATGCGCATCAAATGCTGGAGCACCTGTCCGATTTTTTTGATGTGAGTTATGAAAAAATAATATTTCCCCTTGCGGTGCCCGAAGAGCATTTGCCCACGTACAAAGCATTTTTATACAGCGACAAAGCGTTTAGAGAAAATACCAAAGCTCCGGAATCGGTTTTGGGCGAAAAGCCCATGCCCTATCGTTTTTCTACCATGGAAGAAGCCAAAACAAATCTTCACCAATCTGTAAATAAATTTGTTAAATACTTTAAAGAGCATCCAAACAAAACCACTCTACACCCTGCATTTGGTTTACTCAATTTTGAGGAATGGGTAATGCTGCATCACAAACATGTGGTACACCACTTAAAACAATTTGGGATTTTGGAATAGCAAGGATTATTCCTTGGATGTATAACCTCAAAGGATGAAACAGCAATACCTAAGGAATACTGATTACTTATATTGTTTGGTTTCGATTATCCCCAAAAGCAATGATGCTTATCTTCTTCAACAAGTTTTGTAAATGCTGTAATTGATTTAACAGTAGGAGTAGGTGTGTAACTGTGCCAGTTCAAGTCTGCCCTCATCCAAAAGACTTTCCAATGATTTTTGGTTTTCACAAAAGTTGTTTTGGCAACCGGGTGTTCCTGAATTACATCGGGCTTGTTCCACTGTGGTCTTATTTCAAAGACGATGATACTTTGTTCTTCAATTTTATAACCAATGTCCAATTGAGGCCTAATATGTTCGGGTGGTCTTTTTCGGGATAAAAATTTTTCCATCGCTTCAATTACGTTTAAAGTTTGTAAAAGGTCAATTGCCATTTCTTTTTATTTATCTTATTCTTCAATTTTAAAAATTGTTTCAAAGCTATTCCAATTGTTTATTCTGAAATACAGGTTACACTTTTTTATTTTTACTCCAATACTTTCATATTTTTTCCCGTTGGCTTAGTACTTTGCAATGCTTAGTTTTGCCCTTTCAATTGTCAATATGTATCAACTTAAAAACTATGTTGCCGGGCAGTGGGTTGCAGGCGAAGGCGAAGGTCAACTTTTATTTAATGCCGTTACCGGTAATCCAATTGCCAATACAAGCACTTCGGGAATAGATTTCAACCAAGTGTTGCACTATGCAAGAACTAAAGGGAATACTGCCCTGCGAAAAATGAGCTTTCAGCAAAGAGGAAGAATGTTGCGTGCATTGGCTTTGCATTTATTGCAACACAAAGAAAAGTTTTACCAAATTAGTTATCAAACCGGTGCTACAAAAATTGATAGCTGGATAGATATTGAAGGAGGCATAGGCAATTTATTTTCCAATGCATCGCTGCGCAGAAAATTACCCGACGATCCATTTTGTTTGGATGGAGAGCCCATTGCTTTAAGCAAGGGAGGAAGTTTTATGGGACATCATTTGCTGGTACCCAAAGAAGGGGTGGCCATTCATATAAATGCCTATAATTTTCCGGTTTGGGGAATGTTGGAAAAAATTGCGGTTAACCTGTTGGCAGGTATGCCTGCTGTGGTAAAGCCCGCTACGGTTACCAGTTATTTAACCGAAGCCGTAGTACAGGAAATTATTGCAAGCAAAATTTTACCCGAAGGTGCGTTGCAATTATTGTGTGGCAGCGCCGGCAATATGCTCAACTATGTAGGCTCCCAGGATGTGGTAACATTTACCGGTTCTGCATCTACGGGGTTAAAACTAAAATCGCATCCACAAATTTTAAGCGAAGCCGTACCGTTTAATATGGAAGCCGATTCTTTGAATTGCATAGTGTTGGGCACCGATGTAGAAACGGGTATGCCGGAATGGGATATTTTTATTAAAGAAGTAAAAAAAGAAATTACGGTAAAGGCCGGGCAAAAATGTACGGCAGTAAGAAGAATTTTTGTTCCGGAAAATAAGTTAGAAGATATTTCAAACGCATTAAAGCAGGAGTTGGAAAAAACGGCCATAGGAAATCCTCAAAACGAAAAAGTGAGAATGGGTGCGCTGGCCGGTTTAGAACAAAGAAATGAAGTAAGAGCACAGGTTCAAAAATTATTGGCATCATCACAAATTATTTACGGCTCCTTAGACAGTGTTGCTGTTATTGATGCCGATGCAAATGTGGGTGCATTTATAAGTCCGCTGTTGTTGCTTAATCAAAATCCATTTGAAGCAGAAGCGTCTCACAATATTGAAGCATTTGGCCCGGTGAGCACCATCATGCCTTATAAAACAATGGACGATGCTATTGCCTTGAGCAAATTGGGCAAAGGCAGTCTTTGCTCCACCATTGTAACCAACAATGCTCAGCTTGCCAAACAATATGTATTGGGAGCGGCTACTTATCATGGTAGAATTTTGGTATTGAACAATCAATGTGCTAAAGAAAGTACCGGGCATGGTTCGCCCTTACCATTATTGGTGCATGGAGGTCCGGGCCGTGCAGGAGGTGGCGAAGAAATGGGTGGCTTGCGTGGCATTAAACATTACCTGCAGCGTACAGCTATTCAGGGATCGCCAACTATGCTTACTGCTATCAGTAATATTTATCAACCCAATGCCCTGGGAAATGTGGATGGCATTCATCCGTTTAAAAAATATTTTAAAGAGTTGAAAATTGGCGACCAATTAATAACAGAAAAACGATTGATTACAAGCGACGACATTGATAAGTTTGCCCAATTAAGTGGCGATCAATTTTATGCTCACTTAAAAGAAACCGATTTTAATGGAACCATGTTTGACCAACAGGTGGCGCATGGATATTTTATTATGAGTGCAGCCGCAGGATTGTTTGTTGATAGCTTTAATAAAAATCCGGTGTTGCTCAATTATGGAATTGATGAACTACGTTTTACAAAACCTGTTTATCCCGGCAATAGCATTTATATACGCTTTACTTGTAAAGAAAAAATTGCACAGGAATTAAAAGAAGTAAATCCCGATGTTCCTTTTGTAAAAGGGCAGGATATTCCAAAAGGAATTGTAAAGTGGTTGGTAGAAATTTTTGATGATACCGATGAGTTGAGCGGAGTGGCAACCATACTTACGATGGTACAAATCAAGGAAGCTGTAAAATGATGATGCGTTTCTTTTCTTTGTTCTTAGTAATCATTAATTTTAATGTGTTGAGCTAGGGGGGGTATGTAGAAGTTTTTACTCTGTTTAATTTAACTTTTGGATTTAGAGCTTTTACGTTTGTTATATTCTGATGCCTACGGCAAATATTTGTACTTTTTTGCTTCTCCAAAAAAGTACAAAAAAAGTGCCCGACAAAGCCTGCCTGACGGCAGACAGGGATTACAGCCCCTTTGTCGGAAGTAGCCATGTGGTTCAGTTGTACTACTGTAAACTCAAATTCAGTCCCCTGATTCTGAGACAGGATAGCGAGAAGTTTCATCTTAAATAGAATACCAAATTTGAAAAATTAGTAACACAACCAGTTAATTTAAAAGCATATTCAATTCGAAAAATAAATAGCATGGAATACGTAAAAAGCGAAACCCATAACGGTATTACCCATATTGAATTTTTTCATCCGCAAAGCAACTCCTTACCGGCTAAAATTTTGGAGCAGTTGGCACAGGAAATTCATTTTGCCGGTACCCATACCTCTACAAAAGTAATTGTGCTTAGAAGTGCAGGGGAAAAAACATTTTGTTCCGGTGCTTCGTTTAATGAGTTAATAGCCATTAAAACAGAAGCCGAAGGCCAGCAATTTTTTAGTGGCTTTGCCAATGTAATTAATGCCATGCGCAAGTGTCCTAAGTTTATTATTGCAAGGGTTCATGGCAAGGCTGTGGGCGGTGGAGTTGGTTTAGCTGCAGCAGCAGATTATACCATTGCTTTGGAAGGTGCCGATATAAAATTGAGTGAATTGGCGGTAGGCATTGGCCCCTTTGTGGTGGGCCCGGCGGTAGAAAGAAAAATGGGTAATGCAGCCTTTAGCGCATTGGCAACGGATGCCGCCATGTGGCGCAATTGCGATTGGGCTAAAAGAAAAGGCTTGTATGCAGAAGTGCATGTAAGTGTAGAAAATATGGACGAATCCATTGCCAGGCTTTCTCATTCACTTTCTACAAGCAACCCCGAAGCAATGGCCGAAATGAAAAAAATGTTTTGGCATGGAACCGAACATTGGGATAGTTTATTAAAAGAAAGGGCTGCTATTAGCGGGCGCCTGGTACTGAGCGAATTTTCAAAAGCAGCCATTGAAAAATTTAAAGCAAAGGCATAAATGGGTTTTTGTAAAATGAATAAAGGGTTGCCCAGGCAACCCTTTATTATGTAAATATGTAAAGTAGATTTTGTGTTTAACCGTAATGAATGGTTCTTGGCCCTTCATCAAAAAACAATTGGCTAATGCTGTTCATAAATCGTTGCTTCCATGAAACNNGTTATTAGTTCCTGCACATCGCTATCATCATCCACAATAAATGCTGTGCCATTAATCATAAGCCTTGCATTGGTTCCTTTTTTGTGAAAATCGAGATAGGCATAAAAGGTTTTGTTGATGTTGGCAGCTTGCCGTTTGATGCATGAAGTAAAAAACCAAATGTTTCCGTTATCATCCATTTTCAAAACCTGGATGATATTATTAGGCAACATTAATTCGGAGTTGAGTTCCGGTTTAAAAAGGGCAATTTTAGTTTGCCTGATTTTTTCTGTGATGATTTCGAAGTTTTCGTTTAGCTGTTGCATACAGGTTAATTTTTTTGGTTAACAGTATTGCACAGGAAAATTGGAGCTGGATTTTCCAAAAGATGTATTGGAGTATAAGTACGGTTTTTGGGAGGAGGAGGATTAATTTTGCTACACCAATATTAGCATTCTTTTTTATACAAAAATCAAATCATTCATTTTTTTTCTCATTGGTACCAATCAAATTTTTATAAATAGATAATCCATAAGCGGTTAGCTTATCAAAATTTTTTATTACCGAATGAGAAACAGAATTTTTAATTGCTGTTTTTATCAAAGATTTTTTGCCGGCACCCGTTGGCTTACCCATTAGTTTGGCGGCTAACAATTCAACACCTATTGTTCCGGCAGTTTTTAATACAGGACCCAGCCATTGAGAAGCCCCAATTTTTTCTAAAGAATTCTTGAGAATATTGCCAGGCTTTAATCTTTCTTTAATTGCTCTAAATTGCTCAACAAGTTCTTGCTCCTGTAACTTTCGCTTTTGTTCAAGCAAATCAATTGCTTTATTTAGCTCAGATGTATTTTGAATCATTAGCGGGTCATTTTTTTAATAATACTATTTGATACCGGAGTTTTTATCCAACTGTTTCGGAAAAAATAAAAAACCAAAGCCAGTAAACCATAAAAACCTCCAACTATGAAAAACCCACAATATGATTTGCCCACCATATTTCCAATCCAGATGGCAACGCCAAAATTGATCATTATTAAAAACAGCAGTATAAAAATTGCTATTACTACTTTACTAATGATGCTCGAACCAATATCGCTTGCAGTATTGGTAGCTTTTAGCTTTGCAAGCTCAAGCCTGGTTTCAATATATTCTGTCCCTTTTAAGTAAAGTGCTTCAATGGAACTGTCTTTTTTTTGTTCTTCCATGCCCGGATTGCTTAAAGTTTAAAATACTTACGCATTGTGCTGCGATTTTTCAAAATAATCATCTGCATCATTTTTAATATCACTCATTTTCTTTTTCACTTCTTCTGCTACATCATCAAATTTTGCTTTAAGGTCTTCACCCATTTTGGCAGCCCTTTTTTTAATTTTTTTACGGGTTTCTTCACCTTTCTCAGGAGCAAATAATACACCCAATACAGCCCCGGCGGCAATACCCACCAATATTCCTGCAATTAATTTTCCGTTTGCCATTTTATTTCAGTTTAACTGTAAAGAAATTTTTTTTCAATAACAATTTACTATCATTTTAAGAATTATGCAAAAGCTTACAAACCTATTTCTGCTTTTTCGGTACTGTGTTTTGATTTAATGGTTACAAACAGAATAACTCCAATGAGTTAATTGTAAAATAACTCTGCGTGGGGGGTTAGAATTTGATAGTGTATTTTCCTTTTACTGCATTAATAAATATTTGTAGCCTTGTTCTGCAATATCCATTGTTGTATTTGTAATGCCATACTTAGTTTTAGTAAAAAATAAATTCAGTAATTTCAAAAACATAATTGCATTAAAAATGCGGAAACAGGCCATAAGCTTTTTTAAGTTTAATAAGCAGGTATTGTCGGAATTTATAGCCGACGATGTACTAAAGCACAGTGCTTCCCTGGCGTATTACACCATTTTGTCGCTAGCCCCACTCATTATTATTATACTCTCTATTACCGGTAAACTTTTTGGAGAGGAAGCAATAAGTGGCGAATTGTATGGTGAAATAAAAGACCTGGTAGGAAGCGAAGCAGCACTACAGGTTCAAACGGCTGTTCAAAACATTCATTTAAGCAGTGGTAATTATGTGGCAAATACAATTGGAATAGTTGTACTGCTGGTAGGCGCTACCGGTATATTTGCTGAAATTCAGGATTCGCTGAACAAAATTTGGGGACTAAGGCTTATGCGGGCAAAAAAAGTTTGGTGGAAATTACTACTTGATCGCTTAATTTCTTTTTCACTTATTATTAGCCTTGGATTTGTGTTAATTGTTTCTCTATTGCTCAATGCTGTAGTGGCAGCATTAAGTGTACAGTTGGTAGAATGGTTCTCGGGTTCAAGCGAATTAATTTTATTGATACTCGATAATGTTATTTCACTTCTAGTTACTACCATATTGTTTGGCGCCTTATTTAAAGTATTGCCCGATGCAAAAATTAAGTGGAAAGATGTATTAGTGGGTTCGTTAATTACTTCCTCATTGTTTATGTTGGGCAAATATGCCATTGGTATTTATTTGGGCAAAAGCATTCTTACTAATTTATATGGTGCAGCCGGCTCTGTAATTGTATTAATGGTATGGGTTTATTATAGCGCCGCTATACTGTATCTGGGAGCTGTTTATACTAAAGTATATGCAACCAATTTTGGCGGAAAAATTTACCCCAACGATTATTCTGTTTGGATAATGGTAGAAGAAGTGCCAATTAACAAACCAATTATACACGACAACACAACAGTTGATACAGAGGTAAAGGAAATATCTCTGCCTAAAGAGTAGCAGTAGTATCAAAGAAAAAAGCCATCCGAAAAATTGGATGGCTTAAAATAAATTTTCTGTTTTAATTATTGTAAAACAACTTTAATGGTTTTACTAAAACCATCATCTGTTGTTATTTTTAAAAGCAATAATCCTTTTGCAGCAATAGATGGAACGGCTACATTAAAATGGTTGAACCCCGTTTGTAACATTATTTTGTTGGTTGCCATTATTTTTCCGCCAGCATCTATCCACTGAATTTTAGCTGACCTGTTTTTATTGGCAGCAATCTCAAGTTGCATCAATTCTCCGGCTTGTAGCAAAGAAGGATAATGACGTATCAATTTAGTTTGTACAGTTGGAAAAGAAATAGCCAACACATTTGAATAACTGTAACGGCCATCTATATCCACCGATTTCAGCCTGTAATAAATATATCCACCAAAAGGATTGGCATCTAAATGGGTAAAGCTGTAATTTTTTGTACTATTTGAATTACCGGAAGCATTCACTGTAGCTACAGAAGAGAAACTTGTTCCGTTAAAACTTTTTTCCAGCACAAAAGAATGGCTGTTTATTTCCTGTGCAGTGGCCCATAAAAGTGTTGCAGTTGCTCCATTGCGTGAACCGGAAAAACTCAAAAGCTCTACCGGCAATATTGCATTGCTGTAAGTAACTAAACCATGTGCAGCATTATCGGCCTGGTGAAATATTTTTGGTTCTATTTCGGCCTCCGTTGCAGTATTCCAATAATTACCCATGGCAAAAATGGGGTCGATGCTGTTGTTGTATAAATCTATTCCGGGAGTAGAGGCATTGGTATTATTGATAAACCTGTTTTTACCATTATCGCTGGTATCACTATTATTGATGTTGCCAAGGTTGGGCATAGAGCCGCTAATTGGTACGCCGCCGCTTAGAGCCAGTATAGTAACTCCCCACAGGTTGCCTTCAATAGTATTGCCGGTAACAATACTATTTTGGTGACTGGTACTACTACCTCCGGCAAAAGCAATTCCGCTTCCACCCAGGTTGGGGTTGTTTTCAATATTATTAAAAGCAATATAATTGTATCGTACCATTGCATTAATAGTAGAACCACCTTGCAGACTAATGCCATATCGGTTGTTGGCAATGTGATTATTTTCAATTAATGTGTGTAAAGTGGCTAATGGTAAAAATCCAATACCTCCTGTTCTAATACCACCTGGGTTTGTAATGGTACATCCAATAATTTTAGTGGTATC
>DEHT01000059.1:0-31449 GCA_002352045.1 Chitinophagaceae bacterium UBA2793
ACCCTTATCCAAAAATTATCACCCGTGTATAGAACTGTGTTTAACCTCTATGTGATGGATGGTTTTAAACATGAAGAAATAGCACAACAATTAAAAATTTCTGTGGGCGCTTCTAAATCAAATCTTGCAAAAGCAAGAATGAATATTCAAAAGATGCTTAAAGAAACTGACATTAATTATTATGAACATAAAGCCATATAAACAAATAGAAGAGCAAATAAAAATTGCTGCCAGTGAATGGGAGTCGGCTTTTGATGAGCTTGCATGGCAGCACATGGAGCAATTGCTCGATAAAGAAGATGATAGAAAACGGCCATTTGCCTGGTGGTGGGTAATCGTTCCTTTAGTGGCAGGTATTGCTACTGCAGGATATTTTGGGTTTTATAAAAAAGAAAATTCTAATAATGAAACTGCTACTTTAAAACAAGTAAATATCAACTCAATAAAAAAGGATGATACTGTTAAAAACAACCATAACAATGTTTTTAATCCTCAAACAAATTATGCTGCCGATATAAATGATGATAACCCAACTAATGTTTTTCAAAACAAAAACCTAATTGAAACCAATGTAATCAAATCAAATCCTAGGAATAAGAAAGAAATAGAATATTTTGGTTCAAATAAAAAAAATACTTCCACTGCCGCAAAAACAACAATTCGAATTACACCTGCTCAAACTTTTGAGCAAAAAGAAAGTGGATATTATATTAGTACTAGTAAAGAAGAAAGCCCAGTAATTTTTGAGCAAGAACTTTCTATAAAAGAAAAAGAGTTTGAAAAAGTATTTGAATCTTCTACGGATCAACAGCCAATACAAAAAGAAAAAATTGAAGCAATCAATAAGCTTTCTACAGATACTGCTAATAAATCAATAACTAAAAAGAAACAAAATAAGCCCGGCAAGCCATCCAACTTTTATTTTTCAATTTATGCAGGCATGGAAGCAAATGGAGTAGATTTTCCGGGACTAAATAAAATATCTACAAGGGCCGGCTTTTCAGCAGGGTACTATTTAACCAAAAAATTAAGTGTGCAGTCAGGTTTTTTTGCTGGCAGCAAAAAATACATAGCCGGTAAATATGATTATAAAGCAAAACCGGGAACTTACTGGAGTACGGTTGATATTACTAAAGTTGATGCCAATTGCAGAGTTTTTGAAATTCCACTTTCGGTTAGATACGATTTTAAACAAAGTACAAAGCTTACAAGTTTTGCAGGCCTTGGACTTTCTTCTTTTATTATGGATAAAGAAGATTATGCCTACGATTACATTTACTACAATACCCCTCATCATGGCAAAGCATCATACACTGGTAACCGGCATTGGTTCTCTGTATTAAGAATATACGGTGGCATGGAGAAAAAAATATCCCAAACAATTTCTGTTGGAATACAACCTGGCTTGGCCATTCCTTTGGGAGGAGTAGGCGAGGGGCAAATAAAATTATTTTCTTCCGAAGTACTTCTTCATTTAAAATATCAACCATTTAAAAAGGCTAAAAGCAACCAATAAATTTTTTCATGCGTATAGTTTTAAAACTATGCTTGTATGAACAATAAAAATTTATTCAGCTTAATGCTATTGGTTTCTGTTTTTGTAGTGGGAAATTTAGCATCGTGCAGTAAAGGCGGTGGCGATAATCCACCCGGCGATCCATGCGCCGGTAAAACAATTGTTATCACTGCAACACCTACACCGTCGGCAGGATGCGGAGCTCCTTCTGGCTCTATTAGTGTATCTGCTACCGGTAGTACTGGCTTTCAATTCAAATTAAATAGTGCCGGTACTTATCAAACTTCAGGAATTTTTAACGGGTTAGCAGCAGGTGCATATACCGTATTTACAAAAGATGCAGCCGGTTGCGAAAAGTCGCAGGCTGTAACTGTTACTTCTGTTGGCGGCAGTTTTACCATTAATGCTACCGCTACTACCACCAGCGGTTGTGGAAGTACCAATGGTTCTATTACTGTTACTGCTTCGGGAAGCACGGGCTTTCAATACAAATTAAATGCTGCAGGTACTTATGGCGCTTCCAATACCTTTAATAATTTGGCCGAAGGCAACTATACTGTTTTTGTAAAAGATGGTTCAGGTTGCGAAAATTCACAGGCCATATCGGTAAATGCAGGCTCACCCGGGCCAAATTTTTCAGCAGTTCGCACATTGCTCAATGCAAAATGCATTTCCTGTCATAGTGGTACTGCTCCGGCTGGAGGAAGAGATTGGACAGTGAACTGTAATGTAGTAAATAATAGCGGCATCATTAACACCAGGGCAGTAGTGGTAGGCGATATGCCACAGGGCGGTCCCTCTCTAGCTGCATCAGAAAAAGCAATTATTACTAACTGGATAAATGCCGGAGGTAAACTTACCGACTAAAATATTTTATGAAGATTATATTATTTACTGCATTCTTGTGCTGCATGAGCGGCAAGGCGCAATCTCAGGACAGTACGCAGGCTGCGAATAATGGAGAGGCGCAAAATGTAAGTACAGAAAAAGTGTACAGCATCTTTAAATCTACAAGGGTCATCAATGCACATTCGGTTGATATGCTCCACAAAGGCAATCTCGATTTTAGAATTTTGCATCGCTTTGGTTTTTTAAGCAAGGGTATTAAAGAAATGTTTGGGCTAGATGAAGCCTCTATGCGTATGAGTTTTGATTATGGCATTACCGATAATATTACAATAGGTATTGGCCGAAGCACTTATCGAAAAGAATTAGATGGTTTTTTTAAATGGCGCTTAATACAGCAGTCAACCGGGGAAAATTCAAATCCTTTTTCCCTGGCCCTGGCTGCAGGCTCTACCGTGTGGACCGAAAAAAGTTTTGCTACCCCCAAACCATCATTTGCCGATAGGTTTTCTTATTATGTACAAGTGTTGGCAGGCAAAAAATTTAATTCAATATTTTCAATGCAGTTGAGCCCCATTTTTGTGCATAGTAATGCCCCCATTAATGGAGATGCCCGCAATATTTTTGCTCCGGGGTTGGGAATGAGGTATAAAATTTCCAACAGATTAGCACTTACATTCGATTACCATCATATATTGGATGGTTTAACCAACATTAGCCGGCATCCATTATCAGTAGGTGTGGATATTCAAACAGGTGGGCATATATTTCAACTACATTTTTCCAATGCCACAGGCATGAACGAGCGGGCCTTGCTGTACGAAACCTACGGCAAATTTTTTGAAGGAGATATTCGATTTGGATTTAATTTGAGCAGAATGTTTCATTTAAATAACCGGTAAAACTATCTATCAAATTATATTTATAAAGGTAAATGCTCATTTGTTTGGTAAAGTTCAAAGGGCTTGTTATCTTTGACCTCCTTTTTTAAGGAAATAAACCCTATTTGTTCACAACCAAGAAAATTTCTATTTTTTATGGCTGTTAAAATGAGATTGCAAAGACATGGCTCTAAGAAGAGGCCATTCTACTTCATCGTTATTGCGGATGCTCGCAGTCCCCGTGATGGAAAATTTATCCAAAAATTAGGCTCTTACAATCCTTTGACCGTTCCGGCTACTATCCAGATCGATCGTCAAAAAGCATTGGATTGGTTACAGAAAGGTGCTCAACCCACCGATACTGTACGCCGTATTCTTTCTTTTAAAGGAGTATTGTTCCTAAAACATTTGCTTCGTGGTGTAAGCCTTGGCTTATTTGATGAAGCATCTGCAATGGAGAAGTTTACCAAATGGAGTACTGAACATGAAGCAAGTGTGAATCGCCGCCAGGGCGCTCACAGAAAAGCTCGCATTGAAAAACGTAATGTTCCTGTGGTGAAGAAAGTTGCAGAAAAAGTAGAAGAAGCACCTGCTGCCGAAGCGGCTCCTGAAGTTTCCGAAGAACCGAAAACAGAAGAATAAGCTTATCTGCCTAACAACTTTTTTGAGTCCTGCATTTTTGTAGGACTTTTTTTTGGGTCGGTACCGAAGGTCAGGTCCGTTTTTTAAGTTAATCGCTAAAAATTCTACTTTTCAAAGATTTTCAATCGCACTAAAAAAATAATGCCTATAAAATCAATTGCTAAATATCTTTGCCCAATAACATGAGTCAATATTTCAAAATAGGAAAATTTGCCGCCAGCCATGGCCTCGATGGTACATTGGTATTGCTGCATAGCCTCGGCAAAAAAACAGCGTTAAATGGCCTGGAAACTTTATTTATCCAGGAATCGAAAGATAATTTTATGCCCTATTTTATTGAAACTACTTCGGTGAAAAATGATGCGGAGGTTTATGTAAAACTGGAGGGCATTAACAATAAAGAACTGGCAAGAAAATACTCGCCCAAAGAAGTGTGGATAACTGCAGAAGATTTTGAAAAATTTGCTGCTAAATCTTCCCCAATATCAATGCTTGGATACGACTTGATTGATGGAAATATTAATCTTGGCGAAATAATTGAAGTGCTGGAACAACCACATCAAATATTGTGTACTATTTTGTATAAGGGAAATGAAGCATTGGTTCCGGTGCATGAAGCAAACCTTATTAAAATGGATCAAAAGAATAAAAAAGTTTATGTAGAAGTACCGGAAGGACTGCTCGATATTTATTCGGGAGAATAAGAAAGTGGAAGGGTGAGAGTGGAGAGTGGTTAATCAGGCGAAAAAAAACTTTGGGCAAAATGCAAATCATTATTTTTAATCAAGACTGATTTTTTTCTTTCTTTTATGGTTGATTCATTTCCTACAATATCGGTAGTTATTTGTACCTACAACAGGCAGGCTTATATAGTTTCCTGCCTGCAGCATTTGGCAAAACAAAGTTTGCCGTTACAGCAATACGAAGTAATAGTAGTGGATAATTGCTCAACCGATGAAACAGCATTGTTGGTAAAACACTTTCTGCATCAAAACTCCTCGCTTCCCTTTAGATATGTATTTGAAGAAAACAAAGGGCTTTCCTACGCAAGAGGAAGAGGTGTAGCAGAATCTAAGTCAGAAATTATATTGTACATAGATGATGATGCAGAAGCCGATGAACACCTCCTGAAAATGTTTGTAGATTTTTTTTATCAGCAACCCAATGCTTCCGGTGCAGGCGGGCGCATTATCCCAAAATTTACCGAAAGACCCGAGCCCAAATGGATAAGCCGATGGTTGGATGGTTACTTGGTAAGGGTTGACCATGGCGGCAGTATAAGGTTGTTTGAAGGAAGAATGAAATATCCGGCAGGCTGTAATATGGTTTACCGCAAAAAATATTTATTAGAAGCCGGAGGCTTTAATCCTGAACTAACTTTTAGAGGCGATGATAAATATATTTTTCATGCTGTAAAAGCAATTAATCCAAATATTTATTATGTGCCTGAAGCATTGGTGAATCATAATATTCCCGGCAAGCGATTGGATTTTGCCTATTTTAAAACCTTGTTTTTAAAAACCGGCAATGAAGAAAAAAAACGTGTTTCAGCACAAGGCTTATTTGCTTTAATAAAAAAGTTTGGGGAGTATATTTTCAAATTTGCAGTAGCATGTGCCATTTGGATTGGGTATGCCATTAACGGCAAAGAAATAAAAGGCCGCTACGTTTTTTATTCGCAGTGGTTTACACTAAAAGGATTTTTGATGAAGAACGTATTTGTAAGATAAATATCCCAATCAACCTTTCATCCAATCAACTTAGCAACTTATCAACCTTTTCCCGGATAAACTTTTAATGCCGCTTCTAAGCAATCCATTGCTTTATTAATAGAATCTACATTTAATACATAAGCTAAGCGTACTTCATTTTTTCCTAAACCTGGAGTGCTGTAAAAACCGGTAGCAGGTGCAAGCATAATGGTTTGCCCTTCATGTTCAAAAGATTCTAATAACCATTGACAAAATTTGTCGCTGTCATCAATTGGCAACTTAGCCATTGCATAAAATGCACCGCCGGGGTTGGGGCAAAAAACGCCTTCCATGGCATTTAATCTTTTAACCAAAGTATCTCTTCGCAATTTATATTCTGCCTTGGTATTATCAAAGTAATCGTCCGGAAGATCAACCGCTGCTTCACCCAAAATTTGAGCATAAAATGGAGGGCTTAATCTTGCCTGCGCAAACTTCATAGCAGCATCCAGTACTGCTTTGTTTTTTGTAATAAATGCACCAATGCGGCCGCCGCAGGCACTATATCTTTTACTGATGGTATCCATCAATACCACATGATCTTCGGCACCCTTTAAATGCATGGCACTGGTATGAGCACCTTCATAGCAAAACTCCCGATAGGCTTCATCGGCAAATAAATATAAGTTGTGTTTAAGCACAATTTGTTTTAAGGTTTCCATTTCGGCCTCGCTGTATAAATACCCGGTGGGGTTATTGGGATTACAAACCACAATAGCTTTTGTTTTGGATGTAATGGCTTTTTCAAAATCTTCAATAGGCGGCAATGCGAAACCAGATTCAATGGAACTGCTAATAGGTTTCACAACCACATCGGCTTGAATGGCAAAACCATTATAGTTTGCATAAAAGGGTTCGGGAATTATTACTTCATCTCCAGCATCCAGGCAGGCCATAAAACCAAATAGTATCGCTTCGCTGCCACCGGTGGTTATTATAATTTCATTTGGCGTAATATCAATATTGTTTTTTGCATAATAGCTTACTAATTTTTTTCGATAGCTTTCGTTGCCGGCACTATGGCTATATTCCAGCACTTTCATATCGTAATGCTTTACCGCATCCAAACAAGTCTTTGGTGTTTCAATATCGGGCTGGCCAATATTGAGGTGATACACTTTAATGCCTTTCTTTTTTGCAGCTTCTGCAAAAGGAACCAGTTTGCGAATGGGCGATGCGGGCATTTCAAAACCACGCTTACTTATTTCCAAAGCCATTGAGAAAAATTTTTAGTTATTGATATTGGGCGCAAAGGTATAATAAATTGCTCCAGTTTCTTTTTACAACTTGCAATAAAAAACCCCTGAAAATAACAGGGGTTTAAAATATTATTCAAATTGAAGAATCAACTTTTCTTTACCGGCTTATTGTGTTCTTTGGCAGCAGGTAATTTTGCAAAATCTTCAGCAGTTAATACTTCGCCTGTAAAATTGATTGATTTAACTTCTTCAATACCTGCAAACTTCACGGTCATTGATTTATGAACAGGCCCTACTGCTGCAGCATTAAAGGTTGCTTTTATTTCACCCGTTTTGCCGGGGGCAATGGGCGATTTAGTATAGTCACCAATGGTGCAACCACAGGTAGGGTTTGCAGTTTCAATAATCAATGGTGTTTTTCCAATGTTCTTTACAATAAAAACGGCAGTTTTAGGATCATTGGCTTTCATTTTGCCCAGGTCAATGGTTTCTGTTTTAAATTCTACCACTTCGGCCAATTTGGTTTGGGCAAACGACAATGAAATAGCGCAGAAGGCAATAAAGGTTGCAAATATTTTTTTCATCTTTTTATTTAGTAGTAAAACAATAATTAATTTTTCAAATCCTTAGCCGCATCGTTTGTAGGAGCAGCTTGTGCAGGTGTAGCATATACTTCACCTTTAATAGTTAGCACTTTACTTTGTGTGCCGTTGTAAGTAATGGTTACGGGCTTAGTAAAAGGCGCAACTGCAGCAGCATTGTAGCCTACTGTAATTTTGGTTGATTTACCTGGTTCAATCAACAAATCTCTATCCCATACAGGTGTAGTGCAACCACAGCTCGCTGTAACATTATCTAATTTAAAAGCGGTTTTACCTGTATTGGTTAAAGTAAATTCGGTTGTAACCGGTTTGCCTTGAGCTATTTTTCCAAAGTCGTATTCAGTCTTATCAACTGCCAAAGCTTCTGCAGGGGCAGGAGTGGTTATAGTTGTTTTGGCCGCATCTGCCGGTGCAACAGCATGATTATGCCCTTCGTGTTGAGCAAATACTCCTAAGGATAGTAAACTCAGTGCAGATAAGAATATAGTTTTTTTCATTTCAGTGTTTTTTATAATTAAAATGGATACCAAAGATACTAAAACGCATTATTAAACATCAAATTGTTATTGTCTTTGTTGTTTTTTAACATTCAGGGTTAAAATTGGTACTTTTGCCCTAACTTTTGCTATATGGATACTACTCAACATACCGAGGAAGCTTTGCTTGAAAAGCTAAGTTTCGATAATTTTAAATTAGAGGTTTTAAGAGATTATAAAATTGCCTGCGAAAGCAGGGAAGCAAGTTTGCTTGGCCGTAAGGAAGTGCTTACCGGCAAGGCAAAGTTTGGAATATTTGGTGATGGTAAGGAAGTGGCCCAATTGGCGATGGCTAAATTTTTTAAACCTGGCGATTTTCGCTCTGGGTATTACAGAGATCAAACTTTTGCCTTTGCAACGGGTATTGCTACGGTAGAACAATTTTTTGCTCAATTATTTGCCGATCCCGATACTGCAAACGAACCCTTTAGTGCCGGCAGGCAAATGAACTCCCATTTTGCCACTCCGAATGTTGATAGCGAGGGAAATTTTTTAGACCTTGCTACTACTAAAAATACTTCCAGCGATATAGCTCCTACTGCAGGCCAAATGCCCCGAGCTTTAGGGCTTGCCTTGGCTTCAAAGGTTTTTAGGCAGGTAGAGCAATTAAAAAACGAAAAAGGATTAAGCGATAACGGAAACGAAATTTGCTTTAGCACCATTGGCGATGCTTCTACCAGCGAAGGGCATTTTTGGGAAACCATTAATGCCGCAGGAGTACAGCAGGTGCCATTGGCTGCATTTGTGTGGGACGATGGCTACGGTATTTCTGTTCCAAAAAAATACCAAACCACAAAGGCTTCTATTTCCGAAGCTTTATCCGGAATGCAAAAAGAAACCCATACCAATGGATTGGATATTTATAAATTAAAAGGTTGGGACTATGCTGGCATGTGTGAAATACTGGAATATGCCATTCAAAAAATTAGAGATACACATATCCCTGCACTTTTTCATGTAGAGGAAATTACACAGCCACAGGGTCATTCTACTTCGGGTAGCCATGAGCGGTATAAAAGCGGCGATAGGCTGAGTTGGGAAAAAGAGTGGGATTGTATTAAGCAAATGCGGGAATGGATTTTGGCAAATGCTTTGGCCGAAGAAGCAGAATTAAAAACCATAGAAACCGAAGCTATTAAATTTGTAAAAGAGAGCAAGAATAAAGCCTGGGAAAAATATCTTTTGCCCATTAGGAAAATGGTTGAAGATGTGGAAGGTTTTATGAAATCTTTTTATCCAAACGAGGTATTGGAAAAACAGGTTGCTGCATTAAAAGCAATAAAGGAACCATTGCGCAGAGATGTATTTAAAGCGGTTTTCTCATGTATCTGCTTAGTACATCAAGGCTCCGAAGAGCATAAACGGATGATGCAGTTTTACATCAATTTAAAAGAAAACACCGAACAGCTTTTTGATAACCATTTGTACAACGAAGGTCCAAAATCTGCATTAAAGGTTCCGGCCATTCCGGTTTATTATAAAGAAGAAGCGCCTGTGGTAAATGGATTTGAAGTATTGAATAATTATTTTGATCAGCTTTTTACGGCCAATTCAAAAGTGGTAGCATTTGGAGAAGACCTGGGTTTTATCGGCGATGTAAACCAGGGTTTCAGTGGACTACAATTAAAGCATGGCGAAGCAAGAATTTTTGATACCGGCATTAGGGAATTAACTATTATGGGGCAGGGTATTGGCCTGGCATTGCGTGGCCTAAGGCCCATTGCCGAAATACAATACCTCGATTATTTATTATATGGTTTGCAACCGTTGAGCGACGATGCAGCCACCACCCATTTTAGAACCGGCGGCATACAATCGGTTCCATTAATTGTACGAACCAGGGGACATAGGCTGGAAGGCATTTGGCATAGTGGTTCGCCCATGGGAATGATTATTAACTCTCTTCGGGGAATGTATGTATGTGTGCCCAGGAACATGGTACAAGCAGTAGGTATGTACAATACTTTGTTGCAAAGCAACGACCCGGCCATAGTTATTGAATGCCTGAATGGATACAGGTTAAAAGAAAAATTACCGTCTAACTTATTAGCCTACACGGTACCGTTAGGTATACCCGAAATTGTAAGACAAGGAGATGATATTACGGTAGTTACTTATGGCTCTACTTTACGCATCGTACTGGATGCAGCATCCCAGTTGGAAAAAATGGGAGTGCATTGCGAAGTGATAGATGTACAAACCTTATTGCCTTTTGATATTAATCACAGCATGGTAGCATCGTTGAAAAAAACAAGCAGGATATTGTTCGTAGATGAGGATGTTCCGGGTGGTGCTTCTGCATACATGTACAATCATGTAATGGAAGAGCAAAAAGGCTATCAATTTTTAGATGCTACTCCAAGAACACTTACCGGCAAAGCCCATCGCCCGGGCTATGGCAGCGATGGCGATTATTTCAGTAAACCAAATATGGAAGATGTGGTAAGAACGGTGCTGGAAATAATGGCCGAATAAAATCTGATTAAAATATTTATAAGTGCTGCTTTTGAAAAGACAGCATTTTTTTTAATTTGTTTTTCACTTTGGGCAAAAGTTTGTACATTAAAGAGTAAAATATTTTCATCATAAAAAATCTTACTACTATGCCAATCGTAAAAGTTATTGAAGTAATTTCCTCTTCCACAAAAGGTATTGACGATGCTATTCAAAACGCAGTTACAGAAGCCTCTAAAACCGTTCGTAACATTGATTCTGTGTATGTAAAAGATATTAAAGCCCATGTAAAGGATGGAAAAATTTCCACCTATGGTGTGGTATGCAAAATATCTTTTAGGTTAGATGATTAATACAAATATTGTGTAATAAAAAAAGAGCCCGAATTTTATCGGGCTCATTTTTTATGGTTCTGTTTTTTCAATCTTATTTAATAAATCGTCAATTTGTTTTTCAAGTAAAGATTGTTGTTCTTGCAAGGCTTTTACTAAGGGAGCAATTAATGCTCCATTAGCACTGCCTATTTTATTTACAATTTCCCATTTGTGTAGTTTATTAAATTTTACTATTGTGAAATGAAGAGCTATTTTGTATTTATAAGTATCTTAAAGGAATGAAGAAGAAATTGCTTTGTGGTATGCTGGCATTCCTGCCTTTTTTTGTGCAGGCACAACTGCAATCGGGGCAATTTATGATGTATGGTTCCGAGAGCCGTTATCTTTCCGGCGTTAATTCAAAAGTATATCAATCCCGAAGTGGATACCTGTGGATTTGCAGCAGCAATGGCCTTATAAGATTCGACGGTAAACGCTACACTATTTTTTCGGCCGATCACTCAAATCCTAATTCACTTACCGATAATATGGTGGTAGATGTTGTAGAAGATAAATTCAACCAACTTTGGATAGCAGGATTTTCCCAGGGCGTAACCTGCTACAATCAACGCACCGGAATTTTTAAAAAATACCCGGTATTGTGTAATGATGGCAATCCAATTTTTGGTGTAAACAAAATTGTAAACGATGCCGATCAAAACCTGTGGTTTGCCACTGCAGGAAGAGGCATGGCAATGTATGATTTTGAAAAAGACAGTTTTTATTTTTTTTACCCCGAACCCGATAAAGCAAAAGATGGTACTGTAAGGGGCGATAATTTTGTTACAGATATTGTACCCGATTATTTTGATAAAAATAAGTTGTGGATTGGCAGTTTTCATGGCTTGTTTTTGTTTGATATAAAACAACAAAGTTTCCATCGCTTTGCTTGTGTGAGCAACGAGCCATCCAAAGATATTTTGATTAGCGACCTTGAAATGCAGCCCAATGGTACACTTTGGCTGGGTACCTGGGGAAACGGGTTGCAATGTTTTGATACCAGGCAGCAAAAGTTTATACCATTTGCACATCAGCAATTTGAAAATATTGTTTATGATCTTAAATACGTAAGTCCGTCGGTTTTATATGCAGCCTGTTTAAATAAAGGCCTCTATAAATATTCAATTGAGGAAAAACATGCTGAAAAAATATCGCCAGGTAATTATTTTCAAAGCAATTCGATTGGAATAGATGTGCAACGAATTAGTACTTGCCCGGATGCCGGTGTGTTTGCAGCCGGGAAAAACTATCTCTATCAGCAGCATCAAAGTTTTACACGGCTAAACAGAAATGTTTTTTATAAATATGCAGATTCTTCCTACTTCTCTACTACTTCTGTAATATGGGATAAGCATCGCCAACAATACTGGATAAGTACGTTTGAAAATATTTATGCAGTTTCTAAGAAACTAGCCATGCAAAAAGTATATCCTATACATGCAAAATGGGATAACGGAGAATTGCTTTTGAATATGCTGGAAGATGCAAGTGGTAATATTTGGGTGCAGTATAGAACCAAGGGACTATTGTGGTACGATGATGATAAAGATGAATTTTTACCAGCAAAAGGTATTCCCTTGCAGGATAGTTTGTTGAAATCAATTAAAAGTATAGTATTGGATACATTGGGTAATCTTTGTTTTTTTTCTTCGGGTAAACTATATCGTTACAATTATGCTTCCAAAAAAATAACATCGGTTGATTTGAAATGGGACAAAACCTATGTTGGTAAAAAATCTCTCCTCGGAGTGAAATTGGTAACTGCACCCAATAACCAGGTATGGCTACTATCGCAACAGGGCATTTTTATTTTTGATGAAACCCATTTTATAAAACATATTCATTCAACAGGTACTGGTAAGCAAGATTTAGCCAATAGGTTTGTAATGCTGGGCGATTTTAATAAAAATACCCATTCATTTTGGTTGAGCAGTGGTGATGGGCTACAGGTGATGGATGTAAAATCGCATTCAATTTTATCTACGCATTTTCTTAGCCAGGGTTTGCCGGCTAATACGTTACGGGGCATAGCCATGGATAGTATTGGCCGTGTGTGGATAGCATCGGCGGCAGGCGTGGGTCATTTCAGTCCGCTGATAAAAATTTGGAGAAATTTTAATAGAGTAGATGGGTTGAATGATGACCATGTGGATGGGAACCTTTTTACATTGCCCGGGGGTAATATTGCCGTGCCGCAAAAAGGTGGGTTAGCGTTATATCCCGATTCGGTTTTTTTAACCAAAAATAATTGTAAGCTCCGGATTACTTCCATTTTGGTGAATAATAAAAACTATACCGACACTGTTTTACCCGAATTTGTAACGGCCCTAAAACTTCCATATAATCAAAACAATATTATTATTGAATATGCTGCAATGGATTGGGTATATCCGCTAAAAACAAATTATCGGTATAGAATTGAAGGTGTGAAGGGGTTGGATACCTGGCTGCCCAATGAAGAAGCAAAACTCAATTTGGCTGGCTTGCAACCGGGAACATACAAACTTCATTTGCGTGCAATAAACAATGGAGGTTACTGGTCAAATGAAGTTGTTTTGCCCATCATTATAAAAGCTCCATTTTGGCAAACAAGTTGGTTTATTGCGCTAATAACTTTTTTAGTTGCACTTATTGCTTATAGCCTATTCAAATATCGAATTGCACAACTCAAAAAATTACAACGTATGCGAAACAATATCAGTAGAGATTTGCATGATGATATTGGTTCATCCCTCAGTAATATTGGCATCTTAAATGAATTGGCCAAGCGAAACCTTCATCAAAACAACGATAAGTCTCAGGAGTATTTAAACCGTGCAGCCGAAGATATACAGCAAATAAGTGAAAACCTGGGCGATATTGTTTGGAATATCAATCCAAAGTTTGATAACATCAACAATCTATTTATAAGAATGAAGCGCTATGCAGCGGAAATGGTTGAAGGGAAAAATATTTTATGCGAATTTATTTTTCCGAACGATGTAGAAATTAAATTAACGATGGAGAAGCGAAGAGATTTTTATTTGCTCTACAAAGAGGCAGTGAATAATATGGTAAAACATTCAGAAGCTAAAAATGCTTCTATTAAAATATCGTTATTTGATGCCGGGCTTGAGCTGGAAGTAAAAGATGATGGTAAAGGCTTTGATAGAGCCTTTTTAAAAGAAGGTAATGGGTTGCAAAACATGCAGCAACGTGCAGAGCAAATAGGAGGGAAACTTCAAATTGAATCTAATCCCGGTAGCGGTACAATATTCAACTTTAAAATGTCTTTATAAATATTACCCTAAAAGGTAATTGTTGAAAGCAGGATGCAAATATAATTTTACAGTATGGTGGTAAAAATAGTTGTGTATGAGGATAATAAAAGATTAAGGGAAAGCCTGCTATTGTTACTGGAAAACGACCACCAGTATAAAGTGGTGGGTTCATTTGCCAATTGTATAACAGCAAGTGAAGATATACGTGCAACCCAGCCCGACCTTGTGCTGATGGATATTGATATGCCAGGCATTACAGGGATTGAGGGAGTAAAAATTATTAAAGAACATTTTCCGGATGTGAAAATAGTAATGCATACCGTATTCGAAGACGATAGTAGAATATTCGATTCTATTTGTGCGGGTGCCGATGGTTATTTATTAAAAAATATTTCACCTTTAAAATTATTAGAATCATTAAAGGAAGTTATGGATGGTGCAGTTCCCATGAGCCCCTTTGTGGCACAAAGAGTATTCCAGCATTTTAGAACAAAAGAAATTATACCGGTTTACAACCTTACAAAAAGGGAGAAAGAAATATTGTTGTTATTAGTAAAAGGCAATAGTTATAAAATGATTGCTTCTATCCTTACCATTTCGGTAGATACTGTAAAAAAGCATTTGCAAAACACCTATCATAAACTGCATGTAAGCTGTGGAACGGAAGCTGTGGCTAAAGCCATCAGGCATAAAATTGTACCCGTTGAGTAACAAGCAGTAAATTATATTACACAAAGGAGGATTGTATATTTTGAACTTGAAGAAATTATTGCTTTAAAGAAAAAAATATCCTTCATCTTGTTGAATTGTTTTGAACTCAATGTATTGCTCAAGATGTGGGGATGGTAACAACCGTAACTTCCAGTAAAAAAAGGTAAGTGTAAAATCGATTCTACGACCCCATTTGAAACTTACAAATTCCGCCTAATAAAAACTGAAGCTTTATTGAGCAGCTATACCCTGTTTATGGTATTGTTGACCGGCACTACATAAATTAGATTTAGCATAAAAATTTCATTATGAAAAAGATTATTATTGGATGCTTTGCTGTTTTAGTATGTATGAACTCCAAAGCTCAATCGGTAGTAGTAAGCAGTACCGCAACTCCTGCATTAGACAATAGCGCAATGTTGGAAGTTCGTAAACCATTAAATTCAAAACTGAACCTTCGTTCCATGAATTATAACGATACCAGTTGGCTTCAGTTTAGTAACAGAAACGAAGGCAATGCCGGTACCGATTTCAATATTGTTGCCATAAGAGAAAATGGGATGTACTTTAATACAAGATCAGATGTTCCCGGTTTTATAAATGATAGTTTGCTTACTTTAAGGAGAAGTGGTTTTGTAGGAATAGGTACTAAAGAACCCGCCGCTAAGTTAGATGTAGTAGGTAGCATAAGAATGCGTAATGGTACAGAGGGGGCAGGGAAAGTATTACAGTCCGACGGAGCCGGAGTTGCAAGCTGGCAACCCAAAACTTTTGGATTTGCTGCCAAAGGAACACTGCCGGCAATCAGTAATATGCAATCTATTCCCAATGCAGTGGAAACGAATGTAACGGTATTGAATAACGAAGAATATGATGCAGTGGGAATGTATAATCCAACAACGGGGGTTGTTAGCATTCCGGAGAGCGGGGTTTATCATGTAGATTTTCACTTACAATTTACCGGAGCATCGGCAGGAAATTATTCCGCTTCACTTAAAGTGAATAGCAATACCGTAAGAATTTCAAACATTACTTTAAAGTCCACAGGGGTTGATAATAATTTGCCTGTATCTATTTCAACTGATATTTTTCTTACAGCCGGAAATTTGGTTACTATTTCCGTGTACCAAAATTCGGGGATGACTCAGTTGATAAATGGAGGTTTCTTTTCAACCTTTAATATGCATAAACTTTATTAAACAGCTAGGAATTTTTTAATAACAATATAACCTAATATGGCCAATGCTAAAATAATAATGATGCTGTAAAAAAACCAGGGTGTTTCTATTATTTGCCTACGTTTTCTTTTTTTCTTTTTATCAAGCTGTTTGGTAAGGTCTTTATTTAATTGCTGTACCAATGAGGAAATATGTACAGGCTCTTTCATTTGTGAAAGGCCATCGAGGGCATCACTTGCAAATGGATCGTCCTGCATGGAAGCTTCCAACTCATGTTGCTCACCCGGGCTGAGTTGCTTGTTCAAATACTCAAGCAGTTTTTCCTGCTCTACGTCTTTGTTTAAATGGGATAATATGTTTTTTAACTCATCACTCATTTGGCTGCATTCTTTGCATCAATATTTTTAAATTTCTTTTTCCGTTTTGAATATGGCTTTTAACCTGCATGGTAGAAAAACCTGTACTGCCTGCTATTTGCTGATAGCTTTGTTTTTGCAGGTAAAACAAAGTTACACAAAGCTTTTGTTCATTATTTAATTGCGCTAAGGCCTGTTCCATATTGGATAGTGATACTTCTTTTTCTACTGCCGAACCTATTTCTTCGTTATTTTCTGCTTTAGTAAAGATTTGTTCATTGAGTTCGGTTGTTTTTTTACCATTTCCTCTTAGCTTCATCAGGCAATGGTTTTTGGCAACCATATACAACCAGCTTTTAAAATATTCAACCTTGTATTTGGGTAAATCGTTGATTACTTTTAAAAATACCTGTTGTACTGCATCTCTTGCATCATCTTCGTTTTTTAAATATTTCATACACACCCCTAAAAGTAAAATGGTGTATCGTTGCAGTAGAATACCCAGCCATTCGTTGTCTTCATCGCTGTAATAGCGTTGTAAAATTTCATTGTCGGTAATATGGTTCCAGCGGCTGTAACTCAAAATAAGTGAAAATACTTTTGTGGCTATGAGTAATTAATAGCAATAATTGCATAAAAATACTGTCGCTATTTACTGACGAATATTTTGAGGAAATGTTTTTGCATACAATTCAATAGCATCCTGTAATACTTTATAGGCTGTTTCTTTGGGTTGAAAATTATCTATTAGCACTACTTTATTTTCTAATACTTTGTATTGTTCAAAATAATTTTTTAGTACCGCTTTAAAATGAGCAGGCAATGAATCAATATCTGTATAATGATTTACGGAAGGATCGTTGGTAGCCACAGCTATTATTTTATCGTCTTTTTCGCCATTGTCAATCATTTGCATATTGCCTATAATGGTGGCTTTTACTAAACAAAGCGGCTGAATACTTTCGCTGCAAATAACAAGTATATCCAATGGGTCTCCATCTTCGCCCAATGTTTTTGGAATAAAACCATAGTTTACCGGGTAATGAAATGATGAATAAATTACCCGATCAAGTTTGAGTAAACCTGTTTCTTTATCTATTTCGTATTTAGCTCTGCTGCCCTGTGAAATTTCTATTAGTGCATTTACTTTTTCAGGAATGCCGGCTCCAAAACTGGCGCCATGCCAGGGGTGTAAAATGTTCATGTGTTTGTTTTTAGTAGTAGTGATATAAATTAATCAATAGGTAGGTTGCCGGCAATGGTATATTTAAAATCTACCAACCAATTTCCTTCAGTTCTAATCAACTTAATTTCCATAGGTTTTTTCATATACGAATTACTATAGTTAATTATAGTAGTGCTATCATTTAATTCTTCAAATTTATTAATGTTGTAAGAGGCTTCTTTGTATTCCTTTTTTTTAGTTTCATCTAAATTACTATAGGTTCTTTTGTACGATTCAAATAGCTGAGAGTTTTCAGAATCTTTTAATAAAAGTGTTTCGGTTGTTTTAAAATCACCATCCAGGCTTGCTCTTATAAAAGATCTACCGGCATCCATAGCGGTTTCGGGTTTAATTTCTTTGTTATTGTTGCAGCCTAAAAGTAGGCTAAAGCCTATACAGGCAATTATTCTTTTCATCATTAATTTTTTACGGTATAAAGTTATGCTTTTTTACAGGGCATAAAAAAAAGCACCTAAGTGCTTTTTAGTTTATTTGTATCAGATGATTATTTTTTTAAATCTTCCAATAATTTGCCGGCAGAATCCAATGCTTTAACGCCTTCCTTAACAGCTTCGGCCAAAGAGTCGGTATCTAATTTTTTTACTTCATCCATAGCTTTGCCAATGCTGTCTGTAAGATTAATACCTTTTTCGCCCATTTTTTCGGTAGCCATGTTCATAATGGTGGCTTTGTCAAAAGCTACTTTCCAATTACCATCTTCTTTTTTTAAAACATAGTTCATTGCTTCGTTGCTTTCTTTNNCTATCTGCAGTTGCCAATTTACGTGCAGCAGCTAAATCTTTTTTCTCCAATGCGCTAAAAAACTGTCCTAATACAGCTTTAGGGTCGCCCCCACCACTATTACAGCTATACAACATTATGGCAAAGCAGGAAAAAACAGCCAAAAGAATTTTTTTCATTGTTAATTGTTTTTTTGATTAAGGGCTCAAAAATAAATGAATATTCTATAATCCCTATTTTATTTATATACAATTTGCCCCATTTTTTTACACAACGGGTTTAGAAAAAGATCATCCACTCCTATAAATTGAAAATTGTTGATTTTGCTTCTATTAATTGAAATTGAATTTGTGGCTGTTTCATACGATTTTGCGACAAACTCGGCACAATACATTTTTTCGTTGGTTGCAAGGTCAAACTTCATATCGAAGGTTAGGCCTGATGAATAATACTGTTGTACAATTTTTATAAGGTTTGTAATTGCACTTTGGGTTATACCAAAGCGAAAATGTCCAGTGCCTTTATTTGAGTAAGGCTCCGCAAACTGCAACCAACTATCTCTTCTTAATTTTTCATCGGGGTTCCATTCGCCTCCCATTGCATGGTAAATAAAAAGGCTATCGTTTTCCCAACTGGCAATGCCACAGTGTGAATAAGTATTATCTCTGCGACAAAGTTTGCGCAGGCTCTCGCTGGTAAAGTCGGCTCCGGTACGGGTTACCAGGTCGCCGGTTGCAATGTTTTTTTCTATCGAATTAATGGCATTAATAGCCTTCTTAATTACCTGTATTCTTTTTAAAGAATCTTCTTTTGTAATTATTAAAGCTGCATATTTTGTTTGTTGCCTGCATGAAGCAAGCATAAAAAGAAAAAAAATAAGGCAACCCGCAGGCCACCTTATTGCTGTTTGTATATTAAAATTCATTCTGTTAGCGCTGTGTATGTTTTTCAAGTTCTTTAGCCTTAGCCTCATCGTCTTTATTGTATGCTTTAATAATGGATTTTACCAGGCGATGCCTTACCACATCTTCTTCATCTAACTCAATGTATGAAATGCCATCGATATTTCTTAAAATACGAGCTGCTTTAAACAAGCCGCTGTGTTGATTTTTGGGTAAATCAATTTGAGTAGGATCGCCGGTAATGATGGCTTTTGCATTTGGACCAATACGGGTTAAGAACATTTTTATCTGAAGGTCGTTAGTGTTTTGTGCTTCATCTAAAATGATAAATGCATTGTCTAAAGTACGGCCACGCATGTATGCCAAAGGCGCTATTTCAATAGTTCGGGTACTCATATAATATCCCAACTTATCGGCAGGTATCATATCGTCTAAGGCATCGTACAATGGACGTAAATACGGGTCAATTTTTTCTTTTAAATCGCCGGGTAAAAAACCAAGGCTTTCACCTGCTTCTACTGCCGGGCGGGTAAGAATAATTTTTTTAACCAACTTGTTTTTTAACGCCCTTACTGCCAATGCAACAGCAGTATAGGTTTTACCGGTTCCTGCCGGGCCAATGGCAAATAAAATGTCGTTTTTATCGCAGGCCTGCACCATTAGTTTTTGGTTTTGTGTGCGTGCCCTTACCGTTTTTCCATTGGGGCCAAATACCAAAACATCGTTGGGGTTGCGGTCGAGAAAATTATCCACTACTTTTTCATCATCACCACCCAATATTTGTTCAAAATAATTTTCACTCATGTGCCCGTTGCGCTGTAGATATTGAATAAGCAAATCAATTTTTTCTTTTGCTTCTTCAATTTGCTCGGGTGCACCGCTGAGTTTTATTTGTGTACCACGACTTAAAATTTTTAGAAGGGGAAATTTCTTTTTTAGGATGTCGAGTTTACCGTTGTTTACTCCAAAGAACTCAATAGGGTTTACGGTTTCAAGGTTAATGATTGTGTCTGTCAATGCTTTTTGTTTTTAATACCTTTTACGTTAAAAGTAAAAAGTAGGTTGGGTAAAACAATATGGTTAACCAATTATGCAGATGATCTGTTTTTCAAAAACTTCTTTCAACAGCTGCAATTTCGGTAGGTGCCTTTATTTATAACGAAATAAATTTATAGGCACAAAAGCAATAATGAATTCATTGCTACCAAATTTATATTGCGAATAAATACAACACTAATATAATTATTAACATTTGTAATGATTGGGTGGAAAAGTTAAAAATGTTTGTCAATTTAAAACTGTATTATTCTACGTTGTTTATACCTGAAAATTTTTATCAATAAAACAAATGCAGGACAAAAAAAATTAAAACCTTGCCAGCAGTTTTAAATTGACTAAGCGTGGGGTAAGCCTGTTGGGGATTGCGTAAGTGTAATTGCTAAAGTCTTTTATTAGTTGATAAGAGATGGTGTTTTCTCTATTGATAAGATTAAATACTTCAAAGCTTAACCAAATATTTTCAAAACCTCTAAATGGGTTATGACTCCTACGCAACGATTTTTCGGAAAGTAACAGTGCACTAAAACCTACATCCACTCTCATATAGGGATTTATGATTAAACCATTTCTATAACGCACACTACCCGGAATATTGTAACTCATGTTGCTTCCATACAACATATTCAAATGCATTTTAAAATTTTTGTTGGTAGCCAAATAATCTTCCATGTATAAACCTAAAGTAAACAATCGATCGCTTGGCCTTCGAAACCAACCGGCTTCGGTGCGTAAACTGTCTGTTATCACTTTGTCCTGGCTTTGTGGGGTAATAATTTCTCCGGCTGCATTTAAGTATTGGTAGTAAAAATCATTGGCAATATTTTCTTTTGTTTTCATTAAGCCCACACTTAACCAGCTTTGTGCACCTTCTGTAAGCTCACCAAACAAACGCATTTCAAGTCCTGTAGCATAAGCTTTGGCATCGTTGTTTCCCTGGTATCTTATTTTTACATTGTCAATATCATAAATGGCTACATCGGTCATTGCTTTGTAGTATGCTTCTGCAGTAAATCTGTATGGCCGTTTGTTTTTTCCAATAAAATTGTAATCCATTCCCGCTACAAACTGTGTGCTTTTTTGTGCTTTCATGGCGGTATTTAGAGTGCCATTGTAACCACGCAATTCTCTGTAAAACGGCGGTTGAGCATATATGCCGGCAGCAGCTTTTAATACAATGTCTTTTTTCCCTTGAGGCTTCCAACTTAGTTGTGCTCTTGGGCTCAGTAAAAATTCTTTGTTCAGGTCGTTGTAATTATATCTGGCTCCAACTTGTAAACTAATGTCTTGTTTTTGTTTATTAAAATGAATATTGTCTTGTATATATCCGCTCAATTTTAATATTGAAAGATCGGTGGTTCCAATGCTGCTATTGTACAGCGTTAGTGGGCCGGCTGTGTAGGGTAGTGAATAGCCTGCGGAATCCTGGTATTCCCATTGCAAAAGTTTGTCTTCAATATTTGCCTGTTCTATAGTATTGCCCCATTGAAAAAAATGTTTACCCTTGTTGTAAGAGCCTTTGTGGCTGGCAGTCCATAATTTAATATTCAATTTATTGCGTGCATAATTTTGATAGTAACCTGCACCAAGTGGATTTACAATTTCGCCATAGGTACTACTGTTGTTATCAAAGTCTCGGCTGCCAAAAACATAAGCTCCTGCAATATCAAAATTTTCTTCTTCGTTGTTGCTAAAATGGCTGAGCATCCATTTTAGTTTTAATTTATTATTGGGGCGATGAATAATACTTGCACCAATTAAGCCGGTTTGGTATCGGTCTCTTTCCTGGCCTTCGAAGTAAACATCTAAACCAATGTTAGCAGAAAACAAGGGCGAAAAAACTGAGCTTGTTTTTTTTACCGACTCCGGAAAAAAAGTAAATTTTGATGCAGAATAAATGGTTAACAATTCGAGTTGCCATTTAGTATTGAGTTTATACGTAATGTAAGCTTGTGCATCGGATGCCGATGGAATATATGCACCCTGTGTTGGTTGATTGCTCAACAGGTTTCTGTTGTTCTTATTTCTTACAGCAGCTAAGTAAGTAATCCTTTCATTTTTTGCACTGCCTTCAATTGCAAGGCCTTGTTCGAGCAGGCTTATGTAAGCGCTGCCTCCAAATTTTTTGGGTTGCTTGTATTGAATATCCAATACGCTGCTCATTTTGTCGCCATATTTTGCCTGAAATCCACCGGTATAAAAATTTACATTTCGGGTCATTTCGGCATTAATCAAACTAAGGCCTTCCTGTTGTCCGCTGCTTACTAAGTAGGGCCGATACACTTCAAAATCGTTGATGTAAACAAGGTTTTCATCATAGTTGCCTCCTCGAACATTGTATTGCGAACTCAGTTCGTTGTTGCTTCCAACCAAAGTTTTTATGAGCGCTTCCACTCCTCCGGTAGTACTGGGCAAAGTAATTACCGTTTTTGGATTTACTTTTATTAGGCCGGTTTCTTCTCTTTCTTTTTCATCTGTGATCACCACTTCATCCAAAGTTTTTCCTAACCGGTTCATTTTAACTAAAATGCTTTCGGTTTCGCCGGGGCTTAGGTAAAAGTTCTTTTGGATGGAACTAAAACCGGTATGGCTAAATACCAATGCAAGCGATTTTTGAGCTGCTACTTTTATTTCAAAACGGCCACTATCATTGGTTGCTATGCCACTGTTTTTTCCTAATATTATTATTGAAATACCTTCTAATGGATGATCGTTCTCGTCAACCACCACACCGTTTATAAGGGCAGTTTTGTTTTGAGCAAAGGCAGTTAAACTAAAAAAGCTGAATAGAAGTACAGCAAAAATTCTCATGCAATGAAGATAGATAATTTCCTTAATCTTAAATCACTATGCTATGCAGATATTTTTTTTAGAAAATTTAAAACGAAGTATAAAATAAAAAAAACAGAAATTGAAAGTGAGTTATTGAATAGCTTTTAATGCTGCAATAGTTTGTGTAGGGTTGCCCGATTTGAAAACAGTGTTGCCAGCTACCAATACATCGGCACCTGCGGCTACAATAGATTTTGCATTATCTAAAGTAACGCCACCATCTATTTCAATTTTTACAGAAAGCCCTTTTTCATCAACCATTTGGCGTAGGTTTTTTATTTTTTGTAAAGTGTGTGCTATAAAAGATTGGCCGCCAAAGCCGGGGTTCACACTCATCATGCAAACCAAATCTATATCTGCAATAATATCCTGCAATGCATTCACGGGTGTATGCGGATTAATGGCCACGCCCGCTTTCATGCCCAACGATTTTATTTGTTGAATATTTCTATGCAAATGTGTGCAGGCTTCTATATGAACAGTTAGATTATCGGCACCGGCATTTTTAAATGCTTCGGTATATTTTTCCGGCTCTTCAATCATCAAATGCACATCGCAAACTTTAGTTGTAGCTTTTCTAAAAAAATCTACCAGCATTGGTCCAAAGCTAATATTAGGTACAAAACGCCCATCCATTACGTCTAAATGAAACCAATCGGCCTCACTGTTGTTGAGCATATCACAATCTTGTTGAAGATTTAAAAAATTGGCGGAAAGAAGTGAAGGAGCTATTAGTGGCATGGGTTATTTGATAATTGATAATTGATAAATATCAGTCTTTAAAGATACGAACTACCAACTGGAAACGAGAAACCAAAAAGAGAAACGGAAAACCAAACAACTAATTCTTTCCTACCAATTTAAGCCGTGCTTCCTTTGCTTCAATATAATTGGAGTCGTACATTAATGCTTTTTGATAGGCTTCTATTGCTTCTGTTTTTTTGTTGAGTTTTTCAAAATTTTTACCCATCCAGTAATAGCCTATTTCAAAATTGTTCTGCAGCGTAGTGGCTCTTTTCAACACTTTTATAGACGCTTCGTATTGTCCAAGCTCGTACAGGGCCACGGCTTTTTCCTGGTATGCATTCATGAAGGTATAATCTAAGTTTAAGCATTTATCAAAATAGTCAATTGCTATATGTTTATCTCCGGTATAACTATGATACAATCCTTTTATAAAAAAAGCATCTTTTTCGGCGCTAGCCTTATATGTTAAAATAAGCCCATCTGCAAATGAAAGTGCTTTTGGATTTTTTGTTTGAGCATACAATATGCCCAATGGAATAATGTTGTCGGGCTTAGGATAGAGGTCAACCGAATTTTCAAAGGCTGCAATACTACCAAGCGTATCTGCATTTTCAAATAACAGGTTGGCTTGTATATCCCAAAACCTTGCATTGCTGCTATCTTTTTTTAATGCATCATTCATGATTTTAATAGCGTTGCTATAATCGCCATTTTCACGGTAATATTGAACAAGGGTTTCCAGCAGTAAGGCAGAATCGGGGAACTGCTCTACTAATGTGATAAGCTCTTTTTCCTTTGAAGGGGTGTTATTATTTGCTGAAGTACCTTTTTCATTTTGAGTACAAGCAATGGCCAAAATCAATAAAACGTATAGAATCTTCTTCATTTGCCACAAAAATAAACCTTCTGATACTATTAGCTTTACATTTCCCTGACAAATAGGGATGCCTGCTTTGTTAACTTTGCGGCGTTCTTTTAATAGGACGTATTATTAACTTTTAATTGATGCAATGAAATCTTTATTTTCAATTCCTCTACTGGGCCTATTGGCAATTACCGGATTCAATAAGTCAGCAGAAAATACCAATATTACATTAGCGCCTCAAAATGATACAATTCACTTTGCAGGGGAAACCCATTTTAAAAATATTCGTCAGCTTACTTTTGGTGGCGATAATGCAGAAGCATATTTTAGTTTTGATGGAAAGTATATCATTTATCAAAGAACAGATGCTAAGAACGGTATCCCCTGCGACCAAATTTGGATGGGTAAAATACCCACTTCAGAAAACGAACCATTTGTTCCAAAATTAGTAAGCACCGGTACCGGAAGAACCACTTGTGCATATTTTTATCCCGATGGTAAGCACATTGTTTATGGCTCTACGCATTTAGGCAGTAAAGATTGCCCGCCCGTTCCAGATAGAAAGAAATATGGCAACCGATATATTTGGCCTATCTATGAAAGCTTTGATATTTTTAAAGCCGACACTTCAGGAAAAATTGTAAAGCGGTTAACTAAAACAAAAGGCTACGATGCAGAAGCTACTATCTCTCCCAAGGGCGATATAATGGTATTTACTTCTATGCGTCATGGTGATCTCGATTTATATACCATGGATTTAAATGGAAAAAAAGTAAAGCGTATTACTACCGCATTGGGTTACGATGGAGGTGCATGGTTTAGCCCCGATGGAAAAAAAATTCTATGGCGTGCATCGAGGCCAAAATCAGAAGCCGAAGCTAAAGAATATAAAGAATTGCTGGCTCAAAATTTAGTAGCACCAAACAATATGGAAGTGTGGATTGCGAATGTAGATGGTAGCGATGCAAAACAAATTACCAACTTAGGACAGGCAAATTGGGCACCCAATTTTACGCCTGATGGCAACGTAGTTTTTTGCAGCAACTCAGAATACAAAAGAGGATTTCCATTTAATATGTATTTAATGGATGCCGATGGAAAGAACATTCAAAAAATTTCAAGAGATAAAGGATTTGATGCATTTCCCATGTTTAGCCCCGACGGTAAAAAAATTATTTTTTGCAGTAATCGTAATAATGGCGGTACAAGAGATACCAATATTTTTATTGCCGATTGGGTAGGCGATAAAAAATAACATTACATAAATAATGATATTTGAACCGGCTCATGCAGCCGGTTTTTTATTTGCTACAATCTGCTACTGATGCTGTAGATTTGCTCTAACTAAAAAACTATCATTATGGAACAGGGATTATTGCATTTGCACAATTTTCTTCGTTGGGTAATTATTTTCTTTTTACTGTTTGCGGTATTGCAAGCTTTAGGGAAAAAAGCCGGATTGCAAAAAACAAGTTTATGGCTGCTCATTGCATCGCACCTTACGTTAGTTATTGGACTTTATCAATATTTTACTTCGGCATTTGGCTTTAAGCTAATTCAACAGTATGGCTTTGGTGAGGTAATGAAAGATAGTGCTATGCGCTTTTGGGCAGTAGAGCATATTGCCGGAATGCTTATTGTAATAATACTTATAACTATTGCAAGAGGTAAAGCAAAGCGTGGCGGTTACCCGGCAGCGTTATATATCATAGCGCTCTTGATTATATTAGCAGTAATACCATGGCCATTTAGAGAAGTAATTGGAAGGCCCTGGTTCCCCGGAATGTAAACTTATTGTAAGGGCGAAGATTTTTCTTCGCCCTTTTTTATTTTGCCTGTCGGCTGAAAATTTTACTTACAATTTTCCACTCTCCGTTTATTTTAAGCATATTCATATAGTCGTACAAAATGGCATTGCCGGTTTCAATTTTTATTTTGCCACCGGCTGCTGTACCTTCAATGTTCAAAGAAACAATTTCAATTTTCCTTTCAATTTTACCGGTATTGGCTTTTACCCTGGCTATAAAATCTGCAATGGGTACATCTTTAAATTCGCCTGTAGTGCCATCAATGTACTTCATACTTGCCGAAGGATGAAATGCTTCCTCCATTCTATTGCCGTCGCCGCTCATATAATCTTCCAAACATGCTCTTGCTGCCAATTCATCGGTTGATTGTGCCGCTAACAGGTTACTGATGAGGCAGAATACTAAAATGCTTAATAATTTTTTCATGTGTTAATTTTTATTGTTTTTTAATGGTCACATGCCTGCCTGTCGGCAGACAGGGAATTCCGCATAAAAATTTCATCGATGTTGGTATAAATTATCTCGAAATTTTTATGCTCCATTTCATGATTTATATTTTACAGAAAGCTACTACAAGTTGTAAACCGGTAAAAGATATTTTTAGTTATTCGGCAAAAAGTTGTTTTAAATGGATTAACTAAAGTGTACCTCTTTTGCCCAACTCTATCACTTCACAATCTTTTATATTTTTTCCATCAATAGAAAAACGTACCAGGGTTCTTATTGTATGCCAGCCCTGGTTGCCGGCAGCACCGGGGTTAATATGCAGGCATTGCAGTTTGTCGTCGTACATTATTTTTAAAATATGCGAATGGCCGCTAATAAATAAACCCGATTTATTTTTTATTATTTTATCTTTTACTCCGGCAGCATACCTACCGGGATAACCACCTATATGCCGCATATAAATATTCACTTCTTCACAGGTAAAAAAATTATCTTCCGGAAATATTTGCTGAATGGCTTTGTTGTCTATATTCCCATATACGCCTTTTAAGGGTTTAAATTGTTGCAACTGCTCAATGGTATCTATTGAACCAAAATCTCCGGCGTGCCATATTTGATCACATGGCTCAAAATAATTAAAAACAGCAGGGTGGAGCCAACTGTGGGTATCTGATATAAGGCCAATTTTTGTCAAAAATAAAATGCTTTTTGTTTAACTATAAATTGCGAACTTTATACTGCAATGATACTTAGAATACCATTATTATTCGAGGGGTCTAAGGATACTCAAAATTTATATGCGCTTTTCGACAGCGGAGCCACCTACTCTTGTATTAATGATTCACTGGCAGAGCAATTAGAAATATTAACTCCATTGCACAAGCCCATGCGTTTGGCAACCGCAAGCGAGCACGTATTTATGGAAATAAAAAATACAGTAAGGCTCGATTTTTACAAAGACGATATAAGGCTATCTGATGAATTTTTAGTGGTGCCCAATTTATCGGAAGACGTTGTAATAGCTGCCACCACCATGCAAAAATGGCGCATCAAACTTGATTTTGAAAATGATAATGTTATCATAGATCCAAAAGTTGCAAAACTTATTTTAATTAATTTAATACACAAACAGTAGCACTTGCCTTTTCATAGAAACTTTACATATTATATTGATAAACGCAATTGGAAATATTATTTTCTAATGCTGGCTTTGTGTAAAGGAAGCTAATTAGCTAATTAGCCAATGTGCTAATCTGCTAATTTTACCTAATCGAAAAGCTTTTGTTTTAGAGAGATGCCTATTATTAGCAGATTGGCACATTATCACATTTCCAAATCATCAAATTATCAAATTAACCCCATGCCACATTATTATAAACTTGGAACCATTCCGCATAAACGCCACACACAATTCCGCAAGCCGGATGGCACATTGTACCAGGAACAATTATTTTCAACCGAAGGTTTTTCTAACGATTATTCAATTTTGTATCATACCCATGCGCCTACATTGATTGTGGGTTGCGATGAGCCAATTGATGTATCGCCCAAAGTAGCCGAAGAAAAAATGCTGAAGCACCGAAGCCTCGAAGGGTTTAAAATAAAACCCGAGGCAGATTTTTTAGATAGCCGCAAAGCCGTATTGGTAAACAACGATTGCCATATTGTACTGGCAGCGCCTCAAAAAAGCATGACCGATTATTTTTACAAAAATGCCGATAGCGACGAAATGATTTTTATACACGAAGGAAGCGGTGTTTTAAAAACGGCTTATGGAGAATTGAAATTTAGCTATGGAGATTACTTAGTAATTCCAAGGGGTTGTATTTATCAAATACATTTTGATACCGAAATCAATCGTTTGTTTATTGTAGAATCTCATGCACCGTTTCGCTACCCCAAAAGATATTTAAGCAAGTATGGCCAATTGATGGAACATTCGCCTTATTGCGAAAGAGATATTCGGGAGCCGGAGAACCTGCAAACCTTTGATGTAAAAGGCGACTTTATTATTAAAACAAAAAAACAAGGTTTTTTATACGGCATACATTATGGCACGCATCCTTTTGATGTGGTAGGCTGGGATGGATGCTGCTATCCCTTTGCATTTAGCATTCACGATTTTGAACCCATCACCGGTAGAGTACACCAACCGCCACCGGTACATCAAACTTTTGAAACAGATGCATTTGTTGTTTGCTCTTTTGTGCCTCGTTTGTTCGATTATCATCCATTGGCCATTCCGGCTCCATACAATCATAGTAATATTGACAGTGATGAATTGCTCTACTATGTTGATGGCGATTTTATGAGCCGCAAACATGTAACCAAAGGAATGATTACGCTGCATCCCGCCGGCATTCCGCATGGGCCACACCCCGGTTTGGCAGAAAAAAGTATTGGTGCCAAAGAAACCAAAGAACTGGCAGTAATGGTAGATACTTTTAGGCCATTAAAACTTACCCAAGCTGCATTGGAAATAGAGAATGAGGGCTATGTAATGAGTTGGGCGGAGTAGGTTTTATATTTTGATAGTTTTAAATTTTTAAATTGTACGGCAGATTGACCAAAAATTAAAAAAAACAAAACAATTAAGGTAACAATGGGAATCGCTATTTTTTGCCATACACACTTTCAAAAGTGACGACAGAATAATAATCCAACACAAAACATGGACTGTGTAAAAAATCAATTTTTTTGATTTTTTACACAGTCCTTATTCCCTGCATACCCGTCTTTGTGGCTGGTTGAATTTGTTTTATAAATTGTCTGCCACAAATTGTTTGCAATAGTCTTTTATAAGTTTTCTTACACTACCAAACTGTTGCAAAATTTCTTGCGCTGTTCCTGTGGCTTTTGCCGGGTCAGGAAAATTATAATGAAACTTTTTTGCTTTTGTTGAAAAGAATGGGCAACGTTCTTTTGCGTTGTCGCAAACAGTAATAACAAAATCAAATTCAATGTCTGTGTACTCGTTAATATTATTTGATGTTTGTTTTGAAATGTCTAAGCCATCTTCTTTCATTGTTGCAACAGCTCCTGGATTTACTCCATGAGCTTCAATACCTGCACTAAAGATTTCTGCTTTGTCGTTTGCAAAGTGTTGCAAGTAACCTTCTGCAATTTGACTTCTGCAACTGTTGCCTGTACAAAGCACTAATACTTTTTTCTTTGTCATAATTAATAGAATAGCCAAATAATATTGATGATACAAAACTTTATATCAAAGCCAAAATGAGTTGCAACACAATTACAAATATTGTTATGCCAATTGCTTTGCGATATTTTTTCAAAGTGGTTTAATTGCAACACGCTGTGTCGCAGCCGCAAGATTTAGATTTTTCTGCATAAACTGTAATGCTAAATATTCCTGTATTACCTTTTTTGAAATTGGTTAGTTCTTGTTCGTTCAAATAGTTTTTCAAAATGTCATCGGGAATGTTGATTGCTTTTTCTTTTTGAATGGTAACGTTGCTAAATCCATTTGCGTTGATTAATTCCAAATAATCTTCTTTTTGTATTGCGCCTGCAACACAACCTGCATACATTTCTGCGTCCCTGCGTAAGGCTTCAGGAAGATTGCCAATTAGTACTACATCTGAAATACTGAAATGTCCACCAGGCTTTAACACACGAAACATTTCTTTAAAAACATTGTCTTTGTTAGGCACAAGATTTAAAACGCAGTTACTTACTATTACATCAGCAATGTTTGCCGACACAGGAATATTTTCAATGTCGCCTTGCCTGAACTCAACATTTGCAAAGCCTAATTTTTGTGCATTAGCTTTTGCTTTGTCAATCATTGCAGGTGTAAAGTCAATGCCGATTACTTTACCATCTTCGCCTGCTTCGGCTCTTGCTATGAAGCAATCGTTTCCGGCACCGCTACCCAAATCAATTACGGTGTTCCCTTTTCTAATTTTTGCAAATTGCGTTGGTAAGCCACAACCCAAACCCAAATCTGCGTCTGGATTATAACCTTCCATAGTACTGTAATCATCGCTCATTATGTTATGCACTTCCGTGCTACAACAAGTAGAACCGCAACAAGATGCTTCATTGGTTTCCTTATCCTGTAAAGCTATTTCGCTGTACTTCTTTCTTACTATTTCTTTTAGTTGTTCTGAATTTTCCATTTTAATTTTATTTTAGATTAACAACAATTATTTTTTTTGTTTGTGAGTTTAGTAGAAATGTTAACAAAATAGTTTTGTAGTTTCTCAATCACTTTTTCGTCAATGCAATAACAAATAGCGTTGCCTTCAATGTTTCCTTTAATCAGTCCTGCGGTTTTGAGTTCTTTTAAATGTTGAGAAACTGTCGGCTGAGCAAGGGGCAATTCATTAACGATGTCGCCACAAATGCAAGTGTCCACTTTGATAAGATATTCAACGATTGCTATTCTTGCAGGATGTCCTAATGCTTTGGCAATTGTCGCAATAGTGTTTTGTTTGTCTGTAAAATGTTCGGTTTTTGTCGCTCCCATATTTAAACTTTAATATTGCAATATTACGATA
>DEHT01000059.1:31480-31641 GCA_002352045.1 Chitinophagaceae bacterium UBA2793
CACGAAGTTAAAGTAGGCGATTACCTCATTGCCGATAATGATGGAGATGCACGCAGGGGTGAAGTAACCAATGTAAATGGAGATGAAAAGCAGGTTTGTGTAGATAATGGTATTCAGGAATTTTGGTACGAAACCAACCAGTTAACAGCACTGCCCATTAC
>DEHT01000059.1:31700-32356 GCA_002352045.1 Chitinophagaceae bacterium UBA2793
CCGGATAACTTATGCAATAAAAAAATCCTCCCAAACATTTGCCGGGAGGATTTTTTTTATAAGCATTTGTAAGCATTACTCAGCTTTAGCAGCATCAGATGCATTACCATCTAATTTTGCTTTTAAATCGGCTAAGGCACTCAAATCGCCCAGGGTTGCTTTTTCAACTTTGCTTNNTCTTCTTCTTTTTCCTGTTCCCAAATACGGGTGTGGCTTACTACAATGCGTTTGTCGCTGCGTTCAAATTCAATTACCATGAATTGTGCAGTTTCATCGGCACCAATGGTTTTGCCATCTTCTTTAGCTAAATGGCGTGCAGGTGCAAAACCTTCTAAGCCATAAGCTAATTGTACCACAGCGCCTTTATCGTCTTTCTTTACAACGGTTCCTTCGTGTANNTCTTTATCAATACTTAAAATAACCACATCAATTTCGTTGCCTACTTTAGTGTATTCGTTGGGATTATTAAAGCGTTTCAACCAGCTCAGGTCGCTAATGTGAATCATACCACCAATACCGGTAGCCAATTCTACAAAAACACCATAAGGAGTAATGTTTTTAACCACACCTTTGTGTTTGCTTCCATCGGGGAACCTTGTTTCAATAGTAGTCCAGGGGTCTTCTGTCAATTGCTTGATAGAAAGGCTCATTTTACG
>DEHT01000089.1 GCA_002352045.1 Chitinophagaceae bacterium UBA2793
GCCATCACCGGCTTTTTTAGAACGCATGTATAAAATATGCGCAGCCATGCCCAGGCTCATAAGCTCCGGAACCGATGATTTTTTTTTTGCATACTGATACAATAAAGGAACATTACGCATATACATTTTTGAGGTATAGTTTGTACAAATACTTAACCATTGATGTTCTATAAAAGGGTTTCGATACCTGTCCAGTACCTGCCCGGCAAAAACAACAGCATCTTGTACAGAGATGTTTTCCGACTCTATAGCTACTGCTATTTCCTGTTGCATTAATTGTGTAATAAAATAATTAAAAGAATTATTGGCCATAGCTTCTTTTACTGTTTTAAACCCGGCCAGTAATGCCAGGCCGCAGCTAAAAGTATGCGAGCCATTGAGCAAGCGAATTTTTAATTCTTTAAATTTTTCAATATCGTCAGCAAGCACTACCTGCGGATTTACCGAAGCAAAACTCAGTAATTCCTTTACCACAGGCTTCTTGGTTTCAATGGCCCATAAAGCATATTGTTCACACATTATCATTAGCTCGTCGGAATAACCAAGCCTTACTTCATTTTCATGCTGTTCTTCCTTGCTGAATTTTCCGGGAACAATTCTATCTACCAGTGAATTGCAGAAATAATTAGCATATTCTAACCATTCAATAAAAGCAATTTCAAATCCATGCAAGTGTGCCTGCTCCAGCACTATCGCCAAAAGTTTATCAGCATTATCGGGTATTAGTTCGGTAGGAACTATCACCATGCCTTTATCTGCCGCACCGTTAAACACTTTAAATCTTTGATATAAAAATGCCAGCAACTTACCGGGAAAAGTTTGTGGTGGTGAAGCATGCACATTGTCTTTTTCCATCACAATACCCAGTTCGGTTGTATTAGAAATTATTATTTGCATGGATGGATTGGCGGCACATTGTAATATTTCTTCCCATTCTGATTGTGCAGATAATACACGGCTAATGGAAGACACAATTTCATCGTAAGCAATTTTATGACCATTATCAATTCCTCTTACTGCCAGTGTATATAAACCATTTTGCACATCAAAGGCATCGGTATCTCCGTTTGTAGTTGATTTTACAACCACCACTCTTCCATTAAAACAACCCTGTTTGTTAGCAATATGTACAAGATGATCCGGTAGGCCACGTAGTAAAACACCGGTACCAAATTGTAAAATTTTTTCGGGCAATTGCAATAAATGATTACCCGGAACCAATAAATTTTCCTTTGCTGCTATAGATGATAAAATACTTTTAGATAATTGCATAGTTAATTCATTAAAGGATTCCATCGGTTGCCAAAAACCCAGTTTGCATTTATTGATTCTGCAGAAGGCTGTCCTGGTGCCGATTGCAGGTTATTTTGATACCAGGTATAATCGCCATTTTGCTTATAACAATTATAAAAATAAATTCTATGACCCCACTGAATGTTGTTGCTGGTAGGCACCAAAAAAATAGGTTTGTCGGCCATGTTAGCAGCAAAGCGGCAGTTCACTAAATAAAACTGTGCATCTCTGTGGTAGCGTCCCAACTTAAAACCATTGTATCCTTCAAAACTGCAATTGAGCATAACCGATTTTGAATCTTCATACATGGAACCATCATGCCAAATGGCAGCATCGCCTGTGTGTGCAATAAACCGACAGTTTTCTGCATAAGCCCATCCCCTTGGGCAATAAAAATCTACACCGCCTTCCATTATACAATCTTTAAAGTAAAACATACCATTCTCGGTATTCCATGGGCTTACCGTATCGCCGGCATAAGCTTTAAAATGACAGTTAATGGCTTTAATGCGTGTACCCAGCATGGTACGCAAAGCCATTTGATGGCTATTTTTTTTGATTGTTTTAATTAAATTATTAGTAGTATCGGTAGCACAATGTATTTGCCGGTCTGCTATATTATCGAAGCCGTAAGTATTGAAAACAGATAAATTTTTTAAACTGATATCGCTGCTGCTGATATTAAGTGTAGCCACCCCCCAATCGCTTTGATGCATGCAACGCCACTCATCCCGGGCAATAGCCTGGGTAATGATAGTTTTTTCTCTACTCTCGCCTTCCAAAATGATATTGCTTTTTTCGAGATAAATTTTTTCCCGGTAAATACCATTTTTTATAAAGATGAGTCTTGGGGTTGCCGATGAATCGCTCAAACTATTAATGGCACCCTGAATGCTTTTAAAATGTGCTTTGCCGGTTTTAGATACCACAATTTTTTTTACCTGGGCAGCAAGCGTTGAATCGGCAAAAATGAAACAACCTAAAAAAACGATATAATAAAATATACGATTCATTAGTTTGTTTGTTTTATCAACCATCGAACAAGGTCATGTGCGGCCGAAAAATTTTCGAGATAGGCCGGCAACTTTCTACCATCCAAATATTCATTATACAACCAGGGGTCGCCAATGGCAAATACTGTACCTTTCCCCAGTTTGCTTATCGCAATTAAAGCATCCCCTTTATCTGTTAAAACGGCTTTGGCAGGCTCTTTTAAACTGAGTGTACTAATTTCTTTGATATAAATATTTTTAGCAGTTTTAAATATGGCATTAGCTTTGGGTATGCTTACGGTTCCTGCAGGATAATCATTTCCATTCACCTGGTTGCGTGGATTGTTTTCATTGAAATGAATGCCAAATTTTTCTGCAAGCAGGTTGTAATTTTTAAACTCTACATTATTGCTATCGTTGGCAAACATCATTAGTACTCCACCTGCTTTTACCCAATTGTAAATGGCCGATATATGTTTTTCTTCAATATAGTTGGGGTTTTTATTTTCCTTTGGCCAATCGGGGTCTATTAAAAAATAAATAGCAGCATCTTTTAAGTTTACCTCAGTAGGGGCAGTGGTAAGGCTTTGGGTTTGCATGCCGTATGATTTAAAAATATCGCCCAATAAAGAAAATCCACCATTGTCTTTTTGCTCCCATATATAATGCGTTTGCTGTATGGTGCCCGTAATATCTTTTGCGGTTTCTTTATTGAAGTAATAATCCAGCAATACAGTTTTACCGTTACCCTGCTTTAACTGAGGCTGCATTTCCATTTCCACGGCGGCTTTAATAAAACTTCCAACCCCTTTTGGATCGTTGGTAATTACGGGTTCCTTTAAATAATATTCTATACTACCATCTCTATAAGGTTTTCCGCCAAGGCCCGATACCTGTACGGTACCTTCTAAATGGGTATTACCATCTTTGTGCTTTATAAACTTTTTAAGTATGCCTTTATAACCCTTTTGTGCAACCGAAAATTGGTTCTGGGGTAAATAGCCGAGTCTTACTCCTTTGGCAATGGCATAAACAAACATGCTACTTGCCGAAGATTCAAAATAATTGTTAGCCACATCGGGCCTATCTAAAATATCCCACCAAAGCCCTGTTTTATTATCCTGAACTTTTTTTATTGCATCAGTTGTTCTGTTTAAAATAGCAATCAATGCATCTCTTTGAGGATGTTTGTGGGGAAAAAAATCCAGCGCATCAACCAGTGCCATCATATACCAGCCTATAGCCCTTCCCCAAAACTGAGGTGATTGGCCGGTAGTTTTATTGGCCCAGCCCATTTGTTTGCTTTCGTCCCATCCATGAAAAAGTAAACCAGTTATTGGGTCAATGGCATGTTGTTCCATCCATATAAACTGGTTGGCAATATCGTTGAAAGACGTATCCTCGTGCGCCAGCATTGCATACTCTGCATAAAAAGGCTGTGCCATATACAAGCCATCCAACCACATTTGATTCGGATATATTTTCTTATGCCAAAAACCACCTTGCATGGTTCGGGGATGATTCCTCAATTGTTCTCTAAGCCTTGTAGCGGCTTTCCAATATTTTTCTTTGCCTGTTACCCGATAGAGCATTAATAAGCTTGTACCGTTTTTTACATTATCAATGTTATAATCTTCCAACTTATAGGTGTTGATATTTCCTTCTTTATCTACAAAAAAATCAATTTGCTTTTGTATGTATTGAAAGTAAGTGCCATTGCCTGTTTGTTTCCATACATCGGTAATACCTTCCAATATCACTCCCATATCGTAGGTCCATTTTGCAGGGCGATTATTGAGTGAAAAAGAGTCGGGCCATTGTTGCATAGCAGTAAGGGCAACAGCCCGGGCACAACAATTTTTTTGAGCAGATACATTAAAACTCAACAATAAAAACGCTAATAAGAATTCAAAATATTTTTTCATGTTTTCATTTCTATTTTTTTTGGCCACAACTTTTTAAGCCAAAGGCGTGGAAAGTATATCCATAAAAATGATCATCGTTGTTGGTATAAATTAGCTCTACCATTTTTATGGATAGTTCATGCCTTATTTTACTTGTATAACATTAGGAGTTGAACCAAACTCAAACACCGATTTAGACGTATCAATAACCGCACTATTTTGCCAAATGATATTTGCGCTGCGGTTGCCTGCCACTTTTATTGCTGCCTGCCCTTCTTTATTGAATGAATAAAATTGCAGTAGCTGACTGTTTACAATATCTACCAATGGACCGGGCTTACTTGCATTAACCTGAATATTTTTTAATGAAATATTTTTTGCTTCGTTTATTTGAATGCCTTGTTTGGTATTTGCCATAAAATTTTCAATTTGAATATTTTGAATATTCATTTCGGGCAAGCCCCTAATGAACAAAGCCTTTTCGGCACCATTGCACACTACATTTTTTATATAAATATTTTTAAACTGTGGAGTGGCATCTGTAATTGGTTCAAATGTTACCTTAGGAGCTTCCCTGGCTTCGCCTTCCAATACAATTGGATCTTTGGCCATATAATACATATCAAACAAAATGGCTTCACCGGGAATATTTTGCATATTAATATTATTGATAAAAATATTTTCTACAATGCCGCCCCTTCCCCTGGTGGTTTTAAATCGAAGTCCAATATCGGAGCCCACAAATGTGCAATCATCTACAAAAATATTTTTTGCACCGCCACTCATTTCGCTACCAATTACAAAACCGCCATGAGCATTGTACACCGTACAGTTTTTAATAATTACATCCTGTGTTGGCATTGCCCGTTTACGGCCTTCCTCGTCTCTGCCACTTTTGATACACAATCCATCATCACCCACATCAAATACCGAATTTTCAATTAATACATACCGGCAACTTTCTACATCAATGCCATCGCCATTTTGTGCATACCAGGGATTTTTTACCGTAATATTTCTTACGGTAAGGTGTGTGCTCATTAAAGGATGCAGGCACCATGCCGCAGAATTTTGAAAAGTAACGCCCTCCAGCAATATTCTATTGCATCGGGTAAGCACCAATAAATTGGGCCTTAAAAAATCTTTTATGTTTTTATAATCCTCGGCTGTTTTGCCATTGAATAGCACTCCTGCTTTTTTGGTTGTATCGCCTCGTGCATAATCTTCGCTTGGGTACCATACTTTTTTATCGTTGCTGAGTACGCCTCCATTTGCCAACAGTTTTTTCCATTGGCTATCGGTAAGTTTTCCTTTTTTTACGGCACGCCATACATCACCATTCCCATCAATTATTCCATGCCCGGTAATGGCAATATTGGTAGCATTGGTTGCCGAAATTGGTGATGCATTTCTTACAGCAGGTAAGCCTTCCCAATTGGTTTCCACTAAAGGATATTGCGATTTGTCGGCAGTAAATTGCAATAGGGCATTGTGTTGAAGATGCAGATTTACATTTGATTTTAAAACTATTGGCCCGGTGAGCCAAAAACCTTTTGGCACCAATACTACTCCGCCTCCTTTTTTATTACAAGCGTCTATTGCAGCTTGTATTGCCTTATGATTTAAAGTAACCTCGTTGGATATGGCACCAAACTTTGTGATACTAAAAGTATCTTTCTTAAAAACTGTGGATTTTATAGTGGGTCTTTGCTGCGCCTGAATGCTAAAAACAATAAGTACGCAACTAACAAAAAATAATAACGATTTTTTCATATGACAAAACTTAAAGGAACAACACAATCTATGCTACAATTTTAGCCATTAATGCCTTAAATGCAGGGTATTCAACGGCATTTATTTACGCAATCGTTATCGGCAACGATATCGAAAAATACTTTATGCTGCTACCGGCGGTTTTACTGCCTGCCTGGCTACCAATATCCATCCGTTATTGGTTTTTGCAAACACCAGCAAAACCTGTATTTGAAGCAAACCGGGCTTGCCGTTATCGTTTACTTCTGCCTGTACATTATGACGAACAATTGCGGTATTCTTATACAACTCAATTGTTTCATTGCTGATATTGATAGATACATAATCTGATTTGCCGGAGCTTAGGCTTTCGATAAATGCATCTCTGTTTTCAATAATACCGGAGGAATGACCATAACTTAACGCCGGCGATGTAAGGGCTGTTAACTGATTTTTATCGCCGCTTATAAGTGCCAGGCGAAAAGTTTCGAGCACAAATTTTACATCGTTTAAATCTTTTTTTTGTGAAAAAGAAAATAGTGATAGCGCTGAAAGCAAAGCTGCAAAAAATAGTTTTTTATACATTGATTTAAAATTGTGGGTTTAATTAAAGTTAAAACCGCTTACTTAAAAAATAGTAGCAGGAAATAAATACAAACTTCGTTATTAACTTAAACCTATTACCGATAACAAAAAGTACTGCATTAAAATTGATTTTAAAAAAGCAGTTTGCACTTTTTATTTCATTTTTATTTTGACGATGGCCGGTATATTCTTTCAGCTAATTCCGGTAGCCAAATTTTAATTTCCGTCAAAACGAGTTCGGCCATTTTTCTTGCACCTAATTCATTAAAATGAGTATTATCCATTTTTCCTTGCGGATAATTGGGATGTTCTCCGGCTTTTAAATGATTGAATAAAAATGTTGATTTTTCAACACCCATTTGTTGCAACAGGGCACGGCTTGTTTTATCAACATCGAGTAATATTACTTTTTGTTCCAATGCTACTTTGCGGGTGATATCAGCATATTGTTTATGAGTATCCCGCAGCGTACCGGTAGAATCAAAAGAACGACGGGCCAAAGAGGTTAGTAATACCGGTATAGCTTTTCCGGCTCTTGTATCGCTTACATATTTTTCCAAATTGCTTTTAAACACTTCGGGAGTGGTTGCTACTTTTTTTGTAGGCGACTCATCGTTGTGGCCAAACTGAATAAAAACATAATCGTTTGCGGAAAGTGTTTCCATTACCGAATGCCAACGATTTTCATTTATAAAAGATTGGGTACTTCTACCATTTTGTGCCCGATTGTCAACAGTTACCGTACTATCCCAATAGTTGGCAAAGGGCATACCCCACCCTGTTTCGGGATAGCTATTTTTTTCTTTTATACTCATGGTAGAATCGCCTACCAGGTAGATAGTAATTTTTTTGAGGTTGGTTTGCATTGCAAAAGCCGGAAAAAAAAAGGAAATCAAAAATAAAATAAAAAGCCTGGGTGTATGCATATTACTATTTTACAAGTTCATTCAAATAAACTTCAAGATTGGTAAAATGATTGTGCAAAGATTTAACTTGTCCATCGTTTGTATTAAAAATATTTAGTCCGTTTTTGGTTTCCCATTCATCGGGCATTCCATCTTTATCGGAATCAATTGGAGCCGTGTTTGATTGTAATACAGGCCAAGCATTTATTGTAAGTTCATAAACCGTACCATGCGGATAGCCGCCCTGTACATCTATCAATTGCCCGGTTCTTTGCTGTACGTTTACAATAATTCTTGCATCTAAACTATCTCTTTTAAAACTTGCACCTACCTTATTTAATACCGCTTCGTAGGCTTCTTTTGCAGTTTGCAAATTGATGTCTATGGCGCTGAAAGGTTTTTTCACAACAGCTAAATTTTTATCTGTTTCGGTACCGCCATTGCCCATGTGAATACCGTTCCAATTATGGGCTGTTACATCGGGAGCACCATCTACATAATTGCCATTTACGTACCATTTCCCAAAACCCAGGCTGGCTGTTTTGGAAGGATTTACAATTCGATACTTTACATTTTTAGAGGTAGAAGGGCCGTATTTGTAATAGTTATTTACAATGTTGTAAGTTCCTTCTTCGCCGCCATACACATTATTGGTGCCCCAATTATAAATTACATTGTTTCTATAGTCGGCAAAGTCGGAATTGGCACCCAGCCTGGCGCCATTAAAACGTGGGTTTCGGCTATTGCAATGTGCAAATAAATTATGATGAGCCGATAAATGTGTACCACCCCATATTCCCCCGTACCCATGCTTTTGAAAGTCATTATCGCCCTGTTCAAAATGATAAGAATAATTGAGGGGTTCTGCCAGTAGGTTCCATTGCAGGGTGGTACTATCACCGGCATAAATACTCATCAACTCATCGCTGCTCCAGCTAAAGCTGCAATGATCTATTATTATATTTTTTCTTCGGCTTGCTCCAAATGTATCATCGTTTCCACTGCCTTCTACTTTTCCTTTGTTTTGATATTTATCGCCCATGCGAAACCGTAAGTAGCGAATAATAATGTTATCACCCACAAGGCTCACTTCATTATCTGCAATGCAAATGCCTTCACCCGGAGCCGACTGGCCTGCAATGGTACAATGCCCCGAAATGTTAAGCTTGCTTTGCAAATGGATGGTGCCTGAAACTGCAAAAACAATCATTCTTTTTCCTTTGGCAGTAGCCGCCTCCCTAAAACTTCCTGCACCGGCATCGTTTAAATTGTTTACAATATATACTTTACCGCCTCTGCCTCCGGTGGTATATTTTCCAAAACCTTCTGCCCCCGGAAAAGCAAGATACTCCTCTGCAGGCAACCCCGTTAGGCTGCTATTTTTTGGAGTAGAACAACCAGGTATATTTGAGAATGTACAAATAATTAATAATCCTTTTATCCACTTCATGTATAAACTATTTAAAAAAAGCTGCCCAAATGCAGCTTTAAAAACAAAAACAGACCATTTAGTTTAAACGCAAACCAGTTTACTTACATTTATTTAAACAAAACTTTGTATTGGCATTCATGAGCTGAACTAACATAATATTAAAGTCGCCATTTGAGAGCACCCGAAGTAGATCGGCCAACAAACGTAGCATCTTTAATTAAGAAATTACCATTAGCAGGGTCGGTAAACAAATCTGTATTGCTTCCTGCATAATTTAAAATTCCCGGAATTGGATTGCTTGCAAAAGCTGTGTTATTAACCTGGTACGACAGCCCGGTAGTGGCTGCTGTGGTTGATCTAATACCGTTTGCCGTTGCAGCGGGAGAAAGTGACTTACCAATTATTGTATTAGTGATTGCAATGGAACCCGCCGATTGTGCATTATAATCTATCAGATACCTGCCATTGCCAATTGAATTATCAATGGTACAATTTTCAATTAACACCGATAAGGAAGGTGCAGCATTATGAAGAATGATGCTATACCCTATTTGATACAATGTACTGTTGGATATTTTTATATGGTTAATTTTTCCGGTAGCCACATTACTATGAATCAAAGCGTAGGTGCCGGTTGAATTATTATTACCTATATCATATATAGTGCAATTACTAAAAGTAAAATAGTTGATTGATTTTTGACTGCTTCCCTGCAAGCGAAGTGGAGTATTGACCAGGTTTCTTACAATACAATTTTCAAAAACGATTGCTTCCGTTGTATTGGCAGCACTTTGATTAAAAATGTAATTTCTTTTTGTACCCAAAGGATCATTGTTTTGATATCCTGTAATATCAACATTTTCAAATTTAATTGTACCTGCTGTAGCCGGCAACCTCATTCCATTAAATGCAATTACAGCACGGTTGGGTCCATAATGTCCCCAAATAGTAAAAGAAGCATCTGCCGGTAAAATTACTTCTGCATCTGCGATATGTAATGAGCCTTGTGCCAGCACAAACACAGCATTGGGCACTGCTACCGCCAACATAGCTGCAAGATCATCGGAAGGGCCAACGGAGATTACATTGGGCCCGGTAGGAACCGCCGACTTAGTAGTAAAACTCACAATGCCTTTACTTGCTGTTCCCTTAAAAATTTCTGCGGTATAGGTAGTGCTGGCTGCTAATGCTGTAATAACTTTTTGTGAAGCAGCAATATCTGCACCGGATAAAACATAGTCGGTACCGACGCCGCCTCCGGTAGATAAAACAATTTTAGTAAACCCGGGGCTGGGTTGCCATCGTAACTGTACACTCGATTCGGTTAAAAAATCCTGGTTGATGGATAAAAATAATTGCTCACCGGTTAGTCTAAATGAATCTGAGCTATTTGCCCAAAGGATAGATGCCGACGAACTTGCACTGGCATTACCCTTAACCCTTGCCCAATAATATTTTCGAACCTGCAAATCGGCATCCGAAACTTTAATATTTACCGAATCGGTAATAGTTGTGTAAGTTGGTGTGCCAGTAAATAATTTATTGTCGTACACTTCAACTGTATAATTTACTTCCTGCCCTGCAGAAAATAAAGAAGCCTTCCAGCTAATAGCGGCAGTAGTATCACCGCTTGTTACGTCAACATTTGTAGGCGTAAATACCCTATCGGGCACAAAAGTTTCCAGGTCATCTTGTTTATTACAGGCACTCAACCACATTATTAATAATGTAGCATACAATGCAGTAAATTTTATTGGATGAAGCAATCGCATAATTATAATTTTTGAAAATTAATATTCGTTTTGTTCAAGATTTGGGTTTACATCAATTGCTGCCTGAGGAAAAGGAAGCAATTCTTTTTTGTTTGCTTCAAATGAGCGTGCAAAAGATGCCTGAATTTTTGTTGCAATACCGGTACCACTAAACCAAACAATAGAAGTAAAACCGGCCGGTGCAGAAGAAGGTGAAGCGTTGTAAAATGAATTGGCATACAACATTCCATTTGCCATCGGCTGATTGGATGCATAATACATATTGTTGGGATAATTAGCATACGGTGGTTGATCGGCTACCATTTTAGCAATTTCTGCTTTTACCCAATCAATTCTTTCTGCCAGTTTATTCCAGCGAATTAAATCATACTTGCGAATACCTTCGCCCCCCAACTCCAACATTCTTTCATTCATTAAAGCATTAAAGAATCCGGCATAATTAGTGGGTGTAGTTCCTATTAAACCTGCATTTCCGCTAAATGCACGCACCCTTACTTTTTCGTATGCAGCAATAGCAGCAGCAGAAGGATTTTGATTAATTTCATTATCGGCTTCTGCAAACATCAGCAGTACATCGCTATACCGAATTATTGGCCAGTTAATCCCAAAATACTGTGCACCGGATGTAGTTACGGGTGTCCAGTCTCTTCTAAATTTTCCATCAACCATATCATGTAAACCACGGCCGGCAATGGTGAGTGTAGCACTAATATTGTATTGAGCGCAGGTAACATCTCTCCTGGTATCGGTAGAATCAAAAGCATAAAAATAAGTAGGCAAAATTGTAAGTGCGGAGTTGCCGGTGCTTGCGGTTCCCAGGTATCGGGGGCCATTGTAATAACCCAATTTACTATCGCCAAAATTACTGGCTCCACCTGCCATACCTACCTCCCAAATTACTTCGCCATTAGGCTCCTCTCTAAACTGACAAAGTGCATCTTTAAATACGGCTTTAAAACTTGGATTCAAATTGTGCTCCGATTGATGTTGCATTATAATCTCACATTCATTTTTTGCAATTTGGTAATAAGTGAGATAGTCTGCCGGCCTGGCCATTACTCCGCCATAACTACTGCTTGCTCTCCTCAAAGAGTAGCCGCCCCTGTACAATGCAATTCTTGCTCTAAGCCCTCTGGCAGCAGCCTGCGAAATTCTTTCGTTGGTAGTACCAGACTGGCTGCGCCAGGGAAGATAAGTAGAAGCCTCCGCAAGATCGGCCAGCAACTTATTATAGAGGGTATCTCTGTCTGTTTGTTTTTTAAACAAATCTGCTTCTAAACTTGCTGGTTGAAATTGAGCCGGAACATCGCCCCAGTTACGAATGAGCTCCAGGTAATATTGTGCTCTTAGTGTAAGAGCCTCTCCATACAATTTACGTAGCGCTGTTTTTTCGTAATCGGTACCGGAGATATACTGAGTCATTTTTGGAATATTGTAGATACAAATATTTGCTCTTTCTACCCCTCTCCAGAGCTGGTTAAAAGGATTTGCTAATTGTGTATTGCTGGGTTGAGTGTTATAATGTGCAATATCACGCCTTTCATTATCCGAAGCACCCTCCTGCCCCATTATTTCATCGCTATCGTAGGGATAATACATACTTAGTCGAATGCCGTATCCCTGGTCTCCGCCAAGGCAAGCGTAAACACCCAACACTGCACTTTCGGCATTGCTTACACTACCAAAAACATAATCGGGACCAAAGGAAGAAACCGGATTTAAGTCGAGGTATTTTTTACAAGAATTAAATGTGAGCGCAAATATTGTTAATGCAATACTGCTCATTAAAATTCTGTTTAAAAATATATTTTTCATTTTCTTACGTTTCTAAATTGATTATAAAGAAAGATTTACTCCTATTATATATGCTTTGCTTCTTGGATATGCCGAGTAATCAACACCCGGAGTAAGCGGAGAACTTCTGCGTGTATTAACCTCGGGGTCGTAACCGGAATAGTTTGTAAACACAGCCAGGTTATTTACGGTACCATAAATTCTTAAACTTTTAATTTTTACCCTTTTCAACAAAGAAGCCGGCAGGTTGTACCCCAATGTGATGTTATTAATTCTTAAAAAGGATGCATCTTCTACTGCCCATGAATGCGCATAAAACGAACTGGCAGTTTTTAATGGCGACCAAATTTTTGCATTGGCATTTAATGCGGCCAATTCCGTAGGATCGGTAACTACCTGCCCCTGTGCATTAATGTTAGTCCACCGGTCGTTCATAGTTGCCAACAAATTAGAGTTGGGAGTATAGCCACTGGTAAACTCAAGTTTGTTAGCATTGTAAACATCGTTGCCTACCTGGAAATTTAAGAATATACTCAAATCGAAATTTTTGTAACTCAACTGGTGGTTCCAGCCTCCAAAAAACTTAGGTTGTGTATTACCGATAATGGTTCTGTCTTTATCGTTAATTACACTGTCTTGATTAATATCTTTAAACTTAAGAAAACCGGGTTGAGGAGCTACCGCTGTAATGCCCTGGTTGCTGGCTACGCCGGCCTTCAGTGTATAAATACCGGTACCTGCATTGTAATCAAAATCTTCAATTTTGTAAAAGCCATCTGTTACCAAACCCCAAATAGTTCCAACCGGTTGGCCTACTTTTACGATGTAGTCCGATGGTTGATTACTACCACCCCATCCGGATGAGTAAAGGAAAGATTGTTGGGTAGCACCCAGGCTTTTAATTTTATTTTTATTGAAAGAAATATTGAAAGAGGTATTCCAATTNNGGTACGGTTACATTTACCAATAAATCTTTTGTACTGTTGCTATAAATATCGGCCGATAACTGAATTCTATTGTTCCATACTGCAACATCAACTCCAATATTGCGTGCAATGGTAGATTCCCAGGTTAATAAACTATTGGGTAAATCGGGCGAATAAAATGGAGGTATAATTCCATTGGCAATACTATAAAAAGCATTTTGTGCACCCGATGCCGGGTTGGCTACAAATTGAGATAAGTATAAGAAATTACCAATTCTGTTGTTGCCGGATTCGCCATAGCTTACCCTTAATTTTAAATCATTAATGGGCGATTTAATTTTTTCAAAAAACTTTTCTTTAGACACCCGCCATGCAAAAGAACCCGATGGAAAATAACCCCATTTTCTTCCTTCGGCAAATTTTGTAGAACCATCTGCTCTTAGGGTAGCCATCCATAAAAACCGATCGTCGTAAGCATAGTTTACTCTTCCAAAAAATGAAACCAGCCTATTGGTAAACTCAGCCGATGTAGGTGCAGGTTGAATTGCACCGGTTGGTGGCGTGGCAAGCCCCATATTGGCTAAGGCCATTTTTGGCGTAATTCCAACCGGTAGATAGCGAGTTTCTATACGGTTTTGTTTATCTACATTCTGATAAATTTCGTGGCCCAGCAATACATCCAAATCATTTTTATTACTAAATCTTGATTTTGATTTATTCATCGAGAATGTTAATACGTTTGAATTATTGATGGTTTGATTGTTACCGGTAAAAATAGATGCAATGGGCATGTCGAAATTTTGACGAGCATTAGAAGTAATGGTATCGTCAAAGGCATTTTGCCTTGTGTCGTAAAAATCTACACCAAGGGTTGATTTAGCAGATAGGTATTTATTAAATTCGTAACTAATGTAGCCGCTTAAATTTAAAGTACGATTCAATCTTTGCCTATAGGTTCCATCATTCAACAACAGCGGGTTTACTAAAGAAAGACTATTGGCATTGGTTGCATCTGCATAATCGGGGTCGTAATCCAACAACGATTGTGCGCCCATTAAAATAGGTCTGTATTTAATACTTTGGCGCAATTGATTGAGGCTGGATGATCCGGGATTGGATGTACCTGCACCATTTATTTCAGTATGATTATATCTAAATGCTACACCTGCTTTAGCTTTTTGGCTAATGGTTTGATCTAATTTAAAGTTGGCAAGTTTCCTATTAAAATCGGAGTTGCGAAGTACTCCATCTTCGGCATTGGAAGTAAGACTCAAATTGTATTTGGTAGATGTGTTTCCTCCTGCAAGACTTACGTTGTGTGTTTGCATCATTGCATTGCGCCCCATGTTTTGTTCCTGCCAATCAACAAAGGGAGCATTTTTATACAATTCAATGTCTTCAAAAATGCCATAGGTATTTAAAAAGCCATCCCTTTCAGACTGGCTGGCACGGCTTCTTTCATATTGGTACATCACAAAATCATAAGGCTTCATTACATCTAATTTATTTGCCAGGTTACGAACGCCCATGAGCCCGGTATAAGTTACGGTAGGCTTCATATTTTTTCCCGACTTGGTGGTAATGATTACCACACCATTTGCACCTCTTGCTCCATAAATAGAAGTTGCCGATGCATCTTTCAACACATCTATACTTTGAATGTCTTGTGGCGCTAAAACCGAAACTGCATTCTCTACCTGAATACCATCCACCACATACAAGGGTGAATTATCCTGGGTAATGGAGCCGCCGCCTCTTACCCGGATGTTTGCTGCTGCATCCGGCGAGCCCTCAGATGTGGTAATTTGTACACCCGCCAACCTACCGGTAAGCGCTTCGGCAGTAGAGTTAATGGGCACATCTTTTATATCCTTAGCCGTTACAGATGAAACGGAATTCACCAAATCAACCCGACGAACAGATTGGTAACCTATCACCACTACTTCATCATTGGATGTTACCACTCTTTCCAACGATACCATCAAATCTCCGGTACCCCTGGTACTAACAGATTTGGTTTTAAAACCCACACTGCTAATACTAAGGTTGGGGTTTCCACTTACAGTAATGGTAAAGTTACCCTGGGCATCTGTTTGGGTGCCGGTTTTGCTATTTGAAGCAATCACATTTGCTCCGGCAATAGCTGTTCCTTCTTCATCGGCAACTTTTCCTTTTACCGTTTTGGTTTGGGCAAAGGAAATTACCGACATCAAAATGAAACAGGTAAACAACAAAATTCGTTTACTCATAAAACTGTTTTGAAAATTTAAAAAAATAATAAGTGATGATGATATGGAGATATAAGCATCTGGCAAGTCATCGTTTAGCAAATCTGAGTTCAATGCTACTCAATAAATTTTGAAGTTATAGCTTAATGCGTTTTATTTTTTACGCAATCGTTCCCGATATCGTTGCCAAGAATACAAGGCTTCTTTTGCAGCAAAAAAATCTATAGAAATCTATTGCTTATCTTTAAGGCGCCATCATCATGTAATGTAAAATTAAAAGCGGCTATGAAGTTTGAGGCGGTTACCATTAAAGATATTGCCAAAGCATTGGGTATTTCTACCTCTACAGTTTCAAGAGCACTGAGAGACAGCTATGAAATAAGCGCAGAAACCAAGCAAATGGTTTTGGAATGTGCAGAAAAATTAAACTACAGGCCTAATCCTATTGCTTTAAGTTTAAAAGAAAGACGCAGCCTGTCTATAGGCGTAGTGGTATGCGAAATTGCCAATAGTTTTTTTTCGCAAATAATTAATGGCATTGAATCTATTGCTTACGAAAAAGGATACAATGTAATTATTTCGCAAAGCCACGAATCGTATGAAAGAGAAATGATGGACCTGCATTACCTGGCTTCCCGGTCGGTAGATGGTTTACTGATTTCCCTTTCAACAGAAACAAACGATATAAGTCATTTACAATCCCTGTATCAAAAGGGCTTACCCATTGTAATGTTCGACCGGGTATCCCATGAAATAAAAACACATCATGTGGTAGTTGATAATTTTAAAGCTGCATACGAAGCCACAGAACATCTTATTAAAAACGGCTATAAAAACATAGCGGCTGTATGTGCATCGGAATTTTTATCTATCAGCACCGAAAGAATGGCCGGCTATACCAAGGCGTTGGAAGATTATGAAATAAAGTTCAATAAATCTTATGTAAAGCACTGCTTTTATGGCGGCATGGTAGCCAGCGAAATTGAAGAAGCCATTAATAAATTATTTACTTTAAAAAACAAACCCGATGCAATAGTTGCAATGGGCGATAAACTTACAACCGGTGCCTTAAAAACATTGATTCGCAGAGGCGTAAAAATTCCGGAAGAGGTAGCCATAGTGGGTTTCTCTAATTCCGATATNNTACTGCAATTAATAGAAAGCAAAAGACCCATTACACAATTTGAAAACAGGGTGCTCTCTTCTCAACTGATTACGGGCCTTTCATCTATTAAGACCAAATAATTTTATTTATTTTTTGTTGATTAAATTTACCCCATTAAACAAAGGATATGATTGTTAGAAAAATAGGTTTGTCAATAATGATGGCGGCCATGTTTATTTCCTGCACGGTTAGTAAAAACAGCAAAACAGGCGATGATGGAATAATAGATATTCAATACCTGCAAATAAATGATGTGTATGAAATAGCTCCTATTGAAGCAGGCAAAGTAGGCGGCATGGCAAGAGTTGCCAGCATTAAAAAAAATTTAAAAGCCATCAACCCAAATACATACTTAGTAATTGCCGGCGATTTTTTAAGCCCCTCGGTTTTCAACAGCTTGTCTTACGAAGGTAAAAGAGTGCGTGGCAGGCAAATGGTAGATGCGCTGAATGTAGCCGGGCTCGACATTGCAGGCTTTGGCAACCACGAGTTTGATATTAGTGAAACAGAACTGCTTAGCCGAATCAACGAATCGGAGTTTACCTGGATATCGTCTAACAGTTACCATAAAACGAAAGAAAACATTGTTCCTTTTTTAAAAACTACGAATGGCAAAACAAACCGCTTACCTACTTATGTAATTAAAACTTATACCGATGCCGATGGCACTTCTGCCAAAGTGGGCATTTTTGCCATTAATATACCGTTTAACCGAAACAGTTATGTAGAATACACTGATCCTTTGGAAACTGCGGAAAAAATGTATAACCTGCTAAAGGACTCCTGCGATGCGGTGGTAGCCATTACTCACCAGGATGAACAGGATGATATTATTTTAGCCAAACAATTGCCCGGCCTTGCATTGATAATGGGTGGCCACGAACATGATATGCGCTACGACAAAGTGGGCGATGTTATTATTTCGAAGGCACATGCCAATGCACGCTCCATGTATATTTTAAACTTGCAAATCAATAAAAATACCGGCAGCAAAAAAGTAAGCTCCCGCCTTCAAATGGTTGACCAAACAATTCCATTGGATTCCACCACCAACGAAACCGTAAAAAAATGGATGAAAATAGCTGAAGCAAATTTTACATCGCTCGGCTTCGACCCAAAAAAAATTATTTTAACCAATCATAAACCCTTAGATGCTAGGGAAGCTACAGTAAGAAGCGATACAACTAATTTCACAAAACTATTGGTAAAGGCAATAGAAAATGCTGCTCCTCAGGCACAGGTTGCTATTGTAAACTCGGGTTCTGTTAGACCCGATGACATTTTACTTTCACCCATATCGCAATACGATATTTTAAGAACCCTTCCTTTTGGAGGTGGCATTACCCTTACCGAAATGAAGGGAAGTTTGTTGAAAAAAATTCTTTCGGCAGGCGTTCAAAATAAAGGCACCGGCGGTTTTCTGCAATTTTCGGAAACAGTTAATTTCGATGCTGCCAAAAATGATTGGCAATATAAAAACCAATCCATTGTGGATGGCAATACTTACATAGTTGCTCTCACCGATTTTTTATTGACCGGTGGTGAATCTAATATGGGATTCTTAACAAAAAGCAACCCGGAGATTATCAAAATTCATCCGGCGTCTAACGATAAAGAAGACCCTAAAACAGATATCAGGACTGCAGTAATTCGTTATATGGAAAAGATAAATTGAGAAATTACTGCGGTAGTTGAAAAAAATTACTTGTTAAATTTAACCTTTATACCTGGGGTCAAAATCTATCATCCATTCAATACCATACTTGTCTCTGAACATTCCAAAATAAGAACCCCAGGGGCTGTCGGCAATGGGCATTTCAATTTGTCCGCCTGCAGATAGTCCATTAAATATTTTGTCGGCTTCTTCTTTGCTTTCTGTACTTATAGAAATTTTACTCCTGGTTTCAGATTCATTGTGTTTCCCCATAAAAGAAGGCGTATCACTGCCCATTAACATACTGCCTTTGCCAATAGGCAAAGCTATATGCGCTAATTTACCGGCTTCATTTTCCGGCATAGGAAAATCGGGATTGGCGGGCATATCACTGAATCGTACTACGGTAGCAAATTCTCCGGCAAATACCGATTTGTAAAAATTAAAAGCTTCTTCGGCATTTCCGTTAAAATGAATGTAAGGATTGATGGTTGCCATGATTAAATTTTTAAGGTTATAAATTTTCTTACAGAAATAATTGTTCCTACCCTTTCTATTTAAAATTGAAATTCAACTGGGCTGTTATTCAAATCATTTTTACTTTGTGGTCAAAAGGCTTACAATGCATTAAAAAAACAGTACGGCTTATTCATCAATCTCCACTTTTTCCATCTTATCCCCGTCTCTTATTTCATCAACAATATCTAACCCATTGGTAATTCTACCAAAGCAGGTATGGTTGCGATCTAAATGCTGCGTACCTGCTCTATTGTGGCAAATAAAAAATTGTGAACCACCTGTATTGGGTCCTCGGTGAGCCATGCTCATTACGCCACGATCGTGGTATTGTTTATCGGCTTTCGTTTCGCAGGGAATGGTATAGCCCGGGCCACCGGCTCCGGTTCCGTCGGGACAGCCGCCCTGAATCATAAAATTGGGAATTACCCGGTGAAATGCCAATCCATTATAAAAGCCCTGCTGTGCTAATTTTTTAAAATTACCCGCAGCAATGGGTGTAGCATCATCATATAACTCAAAACTCATCACCCCTTTACTAGTATGAATTTTACCGGTTGTTAATGTAGTGTTGCTCATAATTTTTTTTACAAAGTTAGTTAAGTTAAACATCATTTATTTTTCATCTTGGCTGCAAGAACAAAAATTTAGCATTGAATGTTTTATAGGTTTATTTTCTCGTAGAAGTGGCAATGGAATGAAACGCAAAATTTGCTAAAAAATAAAAAGCCATAGCAGGGGGAGTTTCAAACAAAAAACCCGGCTACCTGAGGCAACCGGGAATAGTATTAAAACTGTCAACCTATTTTAAGGCAATACTTTTAGATCGTTTATAAAGCAGCTTTCTTTTTATCTATTTCGGCAGCCTTTGCAGTATTTTTTAAGTAGGTATAAACTTCGCTCATATTTGTAAGCAATTCTTTATAGGTAGCTTTTTGAACAGGCTTAAGTGTAGCTGCCTGGGGTTCATAAAAAGCAATGACCTTATCGCCGTAGCCTAAAAATTCATTCATTGAAGCTTTTGCTTTTGCAGTAAGATCGGCTTTCTTTTTTACATCTTCGGGTTTGGTACCTTTTATTTTAGTAATCTCTACACTTTGATCGGAGCTTACCTGGTACAAATGTTTGGTCATTAAAAATGTAGCATCAATGCCTTTATCATTAGCAATTGCTTTATTTAAAGTTTCAGTAAGTTTTGCAATTGCAACCTCAGCATTAGCAGGCTTTTCATCGCCTACATAAAGTAAATTGTACTGCTCTATCGAATAGTTATAAGGCAACAAAAAGCTGGTTGTATTTTTTGAAATCAATTCATCATACTTTGCAAACAATGCAGCTTTATCGCCTGATTTTTTTACAGCTTCGATTTCAATATCGGTCCAAAATTCGTTTTCAGGATATAGTGTTTTGGCTTTGGGCAACATAACATCCAGGTTTGCCTTATCTTCTTTTTTAAAATAATAATCTACCAGGTATTCATAAATGTCTTTGTAATCGGGACCACTTACATTAGCATCGGTTAATTGCCTGTAAAAGCCAACAGATTCATCTTCTTTTTTTGCTTGCATTGCAGCAACGGCGGCATTCAACACAAGAGGAGTATCCAAAGCATTTAGTTTTACATCTTTGTATGAATATCCTTTTGCAAGAATATACTTTTCTACCTCCATAGCTTTCTTAAAACTATTTAAAGCAACTTCGTACTCTTTTGAATTAAAAGAATTTGCCCCCACTTCGTAAAGTGCAGCATATAAATCGAGATACGAACCATAGTTTTCCAACTTCATGCGCATATCGTTCTTATCTAATTCCTGAGCCTTCTTAAAGGCATCAAACGCATCGGACTTTAAATTGAGTTTATCGGTAGCAGACAAAGTTTTATCATAAGAGTAGGCATTATAAGTACGCCCTTTAAAATACCAGCTTTCCGATTTACCGGCATTTTTAGGGTCGGCCATGTGCTTATCAATAGCCGTTCTGGCCTCAGCATATTTTTCATTACCCAAAAGTTTATTTACATCATCGGTACTTTGAGCCATCAACGAAAAAGTTGCCAGGCAAGCCGTTACAACAATAGAAAATTTCTTCATATTCCAATAAATTTTTAAAAATTAAAGATATTCTTTTCCTAATAAAAACCCGATTAAAAATTGTACCAAATTTCATAAAAAACAGTACTCCCAATATCAATTTTTAAGAATGCTTAACAATGGTTAATTGTTCTTAATTTTAACCCCTATTTAAATAAAATTGATTAGCCAGGATACCATACAAAAAATACAAAACAAGGTAGCGATACTGGATATTGTAGGCACCTATGTAAAACTGAAGAAGAGAGGTAGTAATTACCTGGGGCTTTGTCCCTTTCACAATGAAAAAACGCCTTCTTTTACGGTTTCGGCTGCTAAAGAAATATACAAGTGCTTTGGTTGCGGCAAAAGTGGCAATAGCATTGGCTTTTTAATGGATATTGAAAAATTTAGCTATGTAGAAGCTCTTCGTTGGTTAGCCAATAAATACAATATTGAAATTGAAGAAACTGTCAGCAGCCCCGAGTTAAAAATTCAGCTACAAACTTCGGAAAGCCTGTACATCATCAACAATTTTGCTCAAAAATTTTTTAGTGAGCAATTGTGGGATACAGAAGAAGGAAAAGATATTGCACTTAGTTATTTAAAGCATAGAGGTTTTAAAGAGGAAACCATTCGAAAATTTCAAATAGGATATAACCCCGAAGCCAGAGACAGTTTTGCAATGGCTGCTTCCAATGCACAATTCAATACAGCCCTTTTACTAAAAACAGGTACGGTAGTACAAAGAGACGAGCGGTTGCAGGATAATTATAGAGGTCGCATCGTTTTTCCTATTCACAACCCTAGTGGGAAAGTATTGGGCTTTGGGGCACGTATTATTAAGAAAAACGATAAGGCTCCCAAGTATATAAATACCCCCGAAAATGAAATTTATGTAAAAAGTAAAATTTTATACGGCACTTACTTTGCCAGAATGGCCATTGATAAAGCCAAAGAGTGTTTACTTGTAGAAGGTTATACAGATGTTGTAAGCCTGCACCAGGCTGGTGTAGAAAATGTAGTAGCCAGTGGTGGCACTTCGCTTACAGTAGATCAACTTAGGTTAATAAAAAAATATTGCGATAACCTTACCATTATTTATGATGGAGATGGTGCTGGTATAAAAGCGGCATTGCGTGGGCTCGACCTTGCATTGGAAGAAAGATTAAATGTAAAATTAGTTTTAATACCAGATGGTGAAGACCCCGATAGCTACGTAAATAAAGTGGGGGCAGAGGCTTTTGCAAAATTTGTATCGGAAAACAAAAAAGATTTTATCCTTTTTCAGTTGGATATTGCTTTAAAGGATGCAGGTACAGACAGTGCTAAAAAAGCAACAATAGTAAACCAGGTAGCAGAAACCATTTCTAAAATAAACCGTGCCGAAGATTTTACCAAACGACAGGATTATGTGAAGCAGGTAGCACAGGTTTTAAAAATTGATGAGGCCGGTTTAAATACACTGGTAAATAAAATACTAAGAGACAGAATTAGTAAAGAAGATAATAAGTTTAATTCAGCTAGCCCGGTTACAGCAGAAGAAAATATTGACAGCACCAATACTACTTCTGCAAGTACGCTTTTTTTGAGTACGGAAGAACTAAATGAAAAAGCCCTGATTCGAAATTTATTGGAATTTGGAAATAATGAGTGGGAGAAAGACGAAACGATAGCCGCCTATATATTGAAACAAATAGATCCGGAAGATACCTTCGAAAACCCCCAACTGATGGAAGTGTTTAACCTGTATAAAACCTGGTATTTACAGGGTGCAAAACCAACCGATAAAAATTTTTTATATTACGAAAACAATGAGTTAAGCAATTTGGTAATAGGCCTAATGCAATCTGAAAATGAAGAATTAAGCTCTAAATGGAAAGAGAAATACGAAAGTCATATTCCAACCCGTGAAGATTTGTATAAAGAAGAAGTATTTTCATCGTTACATTACTTAAAACTTCGAAAGATTAAAAAGCTGATTATAGAAAATCAACTGGAAATGCAGCAAAACCCATCGGTAGAACAACAAATAATAATGATGCAAACTCATTTAGAACTTAAAGAATTAGAAATGCGCATTACAAAAGAACTGGGTACAGTAATTGTAAAGTAAAGTTTTATTTTTTTGAAAAAATAATTGCAATTAAGCTACTGCAGCGGTTCTTTTTGAAGTAGATGCAGCCATTTTGGGTTGAAGAGCAGCCTTGTTAAAACATATTGCTACCCATACATTATCCAAAACTACCTGGCATCCCGGTTCGTATCCCTGGCAAATTACCATGTCCCAATTTTCATCCCTGCATAAATCGCTGGCAATTTTGCTGGCAGGCTTTGGATAAGCTACCCAAAATTTTCCTTGCGTATTCATTGCCGGAGCTACTTCATCCACAATATCGCATAATTGTCTTTTGCTAACTGCAAATACAAGCGCAAAATCAATGGTTCTGCTTCTTAAAAGTGGTGTTACACTTTTGCAGAAATTAACCTTTGCAAAATGCTTTTCTACTGATGAAGGCAAACCTTGAATGAGAAGATTTTTTTCGTTACCCAATTGTAACTTTTCTAACATAGTTTCTAATGCCATAACAACGACCCCTTAGACTTTTAGTTGAGAAGAATATTACTGAAAACTTTTAATAGTAAGTTTTAATCGGTTGCAAAAATACAAAATAATAAGCAAAATAATAAGCTATATACAGGCTTTTTACATAAAAAACCCTGCAAAATGCAATGTTTCACAAATAGAATGTTTTTGTTAACTATTTATCTTACTGGTTTATAATACTTTAAAGCATCAGGCAAATATTTTTTTATTTGGTTAATCCGGCTCTCATCCGAAGGATGCGTTGATAATAACTCAGGAGGTTTTTGCCCATTGCTGGCGGCCGCCATTCTTTGCCAAAAAGCAACTGCTTCATTTGGATTATAGCCAGCCATAGCTGTAAAAATTAAACCAAATCTATCAGCTTCTAATTCCTGTTTGCGGGAATTGGGCAATAAAACTCCCACTTGTGCACCCGGTGCGAATATATTATTGAAAAGTGCATTGGCTTTGGTATTGCCGGTTGTAAAAATATTACCTGCTACTTGTAACCCCTGAGCCATTGCAGCCTGGCTCATTCTTTCATTACCATGCTTTGCTAATGCATGTGTTATTTCATGTCCCATAACTACAGCCAATGCGGCTTCATTTTGGGCTACGGGTAAAAGTCCGGTATAAACAACCACTTTACCTCCGGGCATACACCAGGCATTTACCTGCCCATTATTTACAAGATTAAATTCCCATTTGTAACCACTAAGATCAACCGGGTTTGCCTGGGTTTTATAATATTGAGTAATTGCTGATGCTAACCTGTTCCCTACTCTTTTTACCATTTCAGCATCCTTGCTGTTTGCGCCAGTTACTACTTTATTTTCAGTCAAAAATTGTTTGTACTGACTTACGGCTTCTTCCTGTAATGTTGACTCAGGAAAAAGAGACAATTGTTGACGGCCAGTTACAGCATTTGTACTGCAAGAAGAAAATAAAACTGGAATTGCGGCGAATAAAAGAATTGATTTTTTCATTGTTCAAGTATTTTAATAAATAACTAAAACAATAGACGTACTATATATGCCTTTGTAAAATGTTAAAGGTGGCGATTCTAATTTAATCAGCACTACGATTAGACTTGCGCTTGTCTCTATGTTTTAAAATTGGCAACCTACTTTCAACACCACGCAATAAACGGCCAATATTTTTTTGATGTGTGAAAACAACCAAACCTGCAACAATTAGAGCAAATACCCGATACAATACTTCATGCTCGTTCCAAATCCATAAAACACTTATGGGCAACATTATGGCTGCCAAAATGGAACTTAATGATACATATCGGGTTAAAAACAAAACTAATAAAAACACGCCTACACAAGCTAAAGCTATAACAGGCTGCAAAGCCAATACCATTCCAAACAAAGTTGCCACACCTTTACCACCTTTAAATTTTGCAAAAATGGGAAAAATATGACCTAGTACGGCAGCCATTCCCAAGCCAATTATCAGGTTTGTTCTGGCAAGTTCATTATCAGTATAAAACGGAATAAAATTCCACAGTGAAGAAGCAATTACGCCTTTTAAGATATCCATGGCCATTACAATAACACCATATTTGGAGCCAAGGGTTCTAAAAGTATTGGTAGCACCCATGTTGCCACTACCATAATCCCGGATATCAATACCGAATATGGATTTACTAATGATTAATGCGCTAGGAATTGAACCAATAAAATAAGCACATACTATAAGAAGCAATTCTGTCATCGTTTCCTTTAGTTGAGTTGAATAACAAAAATAAGGGAAAAAAACTAAGCCAAAACATTAAATTAAATTGCAGAAAATTAACAAGTTGCATTCAAACAAATCCAACCATTCCTATGGAATACATTTTTAATATAGAAGCCTCTATTTTGTAATTCAATAACTATCTGCTCTTCATCGGCAGCCATTAAACCACTAAATAAAAAAGTAGCTTCCGATTTCGCAATTGATTGCAATACCTCAAGGTTTGCTAAAATTACATTTAAGTTTATATTGGCTAAAATTACATCTGCCTTTGGCAGGTTGTTAACCGGCAAATTATCTGCCAAAACAAGTTCAATTTTTGAACATTCATTTGCCTGAATATTTTCATGAGCATTTCTTATGCTCCACTCATCGTTATCGGTTGCAATTATTTTATTTGCCCCCAATTTTTCAGCAAGAATAGCCAAAACGCCTGTGCCTGTACCAAAATCAATCACTGTTTTATTATAAAAATTGATTCCCTGCATTTGCTCAATCATTAAATATGTGGTGGCGTGATGGCCAGTTCCAAAACTCATTTTAGGCGTAATGATAATTTCATGAACGGTATGCTTAACCTGTTCATGAAAAGAGGCTCGGATTGTTGCAAAATTTCCTATTACTACGGGCTCAAAGCTCGACTCCCATTGTGCATTCCAGTTTTGCTGTTCTATTGTTTCAAATGAGTAATCTACTTCATACTCCTTCATTATTTCATCCAGCAAAGCCTCATCCCATAAATCACTTTTTATTGAAATGATGGTTTCATTTTCTCTCTCTTCCACCCCTTCAAATCCTTCATCCAATAAGAGTGCTGAAATGATTTCGGATTTTTCCGGTGAAGTTTTAAAACGAATAGAAATATATTCTGTACTCATTATAACAAAATTATTTTACTTTAAAATTTCTTCTAGGTTGGCCGGTGAATATTTCACCGATTTTAAAGTTTTATTGTCGGCTTTTCTATATACCAAAAAGAGGCCATCTTTTTCGCTGTAATAACTATCTGTACCATCTTTTTCTTTAAAATGCTGTATGGTTTCTTCAGCCTCTTCAATAGTTTTACAGGCTTTGCTCATATTGGAGCGTTGTACTTCATCAAAAAGTGCAGCAAATTTATCTTTTAACCCAAACTCCAACACTGCTCCAGAAAGTACATATTGCAAATCGCAAAGTGCATCAGCTATTTCTACAATATCATTGTCCTTAATAGCTGCTTCTAATTCTTTAAGCTCTTCGGCTAATAGCTCAACCCTAAGTTTGCACCTTTCAGGTGAGGGAACTTGCGGTTGTTCTAATATGGGATGTTGAAATAATTGATGAAATGCTGCTACTGATGTTAATGATTTGGGGTCTTGCATAAAAAAATATTAAGCTGGCAAAATAGTAAATTAGTAGATGTTAAAATAAAAGGTTTATACACTACAAAAAAGAGGTTGCTCAGTAGAGCAACCCCATGGTTATTTTGATAGTAAAAAATTATTGAGCATTACCAGCCTCGGGCTTTGGAGGAGCTTCAGGCTTTGGCATTAGTACTTTGCGACTTAATTTAAATTTACCCGTTTTAGGATCAACCTCCAGCAATTTCACTTTTACTTTATCGCCTTCTTTAAATATGCCATTCATATTTTCAAGACGCTTCCAACTTATTTCGCTTATATGCAATAAGCCTTCTTTTTTAGGTAAAAATTCTACAAAAGCACCAAACTCTTTAATGCTTTTTACGGTGCCTTCATATACTTCTCCCACTTCGGGTGCAGCAACTAATCCTTTCACCCAAGCCAATGCTTTATCTAATCCTGCCTTTTCTTTAGAGAAAATGCTTACTTCTCCCACATTTTCAACTTCTTCAATATTGATAGTAGTTCCTGTTTCTCTTTGTATTTCCTGAATTACTTTACCACCTGGCCCTATCACCGCACCAATAAATTCTTTGTCAATAGTTATCTTAACCATTCTTGGTGCATGTGGCTTCACATCTGCGTGTGCTTTTTCAATACAATGGTGCATTGCATCTAAAATGTATAAACGGCCATCTCTGGCTTGCGACAGTGCTGTACGCATAATATCCATACTTAATCCATCAACTTTTATATCCATTTGCACACCGCAAATACCATCTTTAGTTCCGGTTACTTTAAAATCCATATCTCCTAAATGATCTTCGTCTCCCAAGATATCCGTAAGGACTGCAAAGCTGTCGCCTTTTTTAATTAAGCCCATTGCCACACCACTCACATGTTTTTTCAAAGGCACACCTGCATCCATCAATGCCAATGAACCGGCGCAAACCGTAGCCATTGAAGAGGAACCATTACTTTCTAAAATATCACTAACCACACGAACAGTATAAGGATATTCGCTTCCGGGCATCATTTGTTTTAGAGAGCGCATAGCAAGGTTACCATGTCCTACTTCTCTTCTACCAACTCCACGCATCATTTTAACTTCACCGGTTGAAAACGGTGGAAAATTATAATGCAGAATAAACTTTGAATATTCGCTGCTATGTGCACTTTCAATCAATAATTCATCTAAAGGAGTACCCAACGTAACAGTTGTAAGCGATTGGGTTTCTCCCCTTGTAAACAATGATGATCCATGAGGAGAAGGTAAAGTGTTTACTTCCATTGCTAAAGGTCTAATTTCGGAAGTACCACGACCATCAAGCCTAATTTTTTCATTCAAAATCATGTCTCGAACTACATCATATTGTAAGTCGCCTACATACAGTCCAATTAATTTTTTGTCTTCATCCGGCAATTCTTCTCCCAGGTAGGCTACTACCTCGTCGTGAAGGGCAGAAAAAGCTTCGCTTCTTTCATGTTTTGCAGAAGCAGTTGCAGCTATGGCATGCATTTTATCTTTTGCAAAAGCTGTAATCTTAGCATTTAATTCTTCGTTGCGATAAGGTTTGGTATATTCTCTTTTGCTGGTTATGCCTACTAAATCTCTAAGTTCCTGCTGGCCTTTAATTTGAATACGAATGGCATCATGAGCTATTTCTATGGCTTTAACCAAATCTTCTTCCTGGCACTCTTTAGCTTCACCCTCTACCATCATTATATTTTTTTCAGTAGCTGCAATAATGAATTCGTAGTCGGCATCTTTCAATTGGCTACGGGTGGGGTTAATAAAAATTTCTCCGTTTTTACGGGCAATTCTTACTTCAGAAATAATTTCCTGAATGGGAATATCAGAAACTGCCAATGCGGCCGAAGCTGCTAAACATGCTAAAGAATCGGGCATTATTTCATCATCCGAAGAAATAAGGCTAACCAATACCTGCACATCGCAGAAATAATCTTCTGGAAATAAAGGACGAAGTGCCCTGTCTATCAAGCGGGAAGTAAGTATTTCATAATCGTTCAGGCGTGCTTCTCTTTTGAAAAAAGAGCCGGGTACACGGCCTGCAGAAGCAAATTTCTCCTGATAATCTACAGATAGTGGGAAAAAGGATTGCCCCTCCTTAGGTTCTTTGTTGGCAACTACGGTTGCTAAAATAATACAGTTGCCTTGGCGAACTGTAACGGCTCCGTCGGCCTGACGAGCCATTTTGCCCGTTTCGATGGTAACAATTCTGCCACCACCTATATCAAAACTGGTTGATTTTGGTTGTAAAAATGACATGTAATTAGTTTTTTCTCACCGTAAAAAACGGCAAGTTTTAAAGAATGATGTATAACGAATAATTCCCAACGGTATATTACAACAGTTGGGAACAATTCAGCTTACATATTAAATGAGTTATTATTTGCGGAGACCTAATTTCTCAATCAATGACCTGTAACCAGTCAAATCATGTTTGCTCAGGTAAGTTAATAAACGCTTACGTTGACCAACCATCATCATAAGACCTCTTTGAGAAGAGAAGTCTTTCTTATTGGTTTTCAGGTGATTAGAAATATGATTGATTCGCTCTGTTAAAAGAGCTACCTGGCCCTCAATAGAACCGGTATTGGTGGCTTTTCCACCATACGTTGCAAAAATATTTGCTTTTTTTTCTGTTGTTAAATGCGACATTTTGTGTTTTTTAAAACCAGTGTTTTAATTTTCTTTCTTTAATCGGGTGCAAAAGTAGTAAAATAATTCTTATAAAAGTGCTACATACACTAATTTATATAAACTAAGATTAAAATTACGCTCTCCGATCGCCTTATTCTTGCAATTTTATTAAAAAAATGACTTCAGAGCCAACAAACTTCCTTCTTTTAAATACTCCTATAAAATGAAATTAGCCATGTAATAAACTATTTATAGTGTAGTAAGTTATCAATAAAGTAAAATTCCAATACTCTAAAATGTTTAAAACAATCTGTTTGAAACAATTCATGTTAGCACTTTTGCAGTTCAGACAAACTGCTATTGCACCCGCTTTAGTCCTTAAATAGTTTTGGGCTTAAAATTATAAACCATGAACAAAATTATTTTAATTACCCTTTTCGCCATTAATGGCTTATTGGGCTCCTGCCAAAAAGAAAAAACCAGCCAATCCGAAAATTATGGCAATGGCCCCCGAACGAATGTATCGTCTGCAATGCAGGGGAACTGGATGTATGGAAATTTTTCCATGACAGAGTATTGGTCGCAAAATCCATCTGAATACATTGGTAACGGTTTTGAAATGGCCATTGCTTTTAAGTTTTATGCAAATGGAAACTATGAACAATATTTTACTTCAAAAACAGTAAGTGCCGGTATAGTAACCTACCATCAGTCCTTAACAAAGGGATCGGTTGAAATAAATGAAAATGCTAAAACGATTGTTACACATGCGCACAGTGCACACTATAAGCAAACCAAAAATGGGCAAACCATGGTGGATAGAGATCTCTCTAAAAATGAAATTACAGCTCTAACCAACTATACTTATGAAGCCATTATAGAACCGAATGGTAGAAAATCTTTACACATAAAAATGCAGGGCACTAGTAATCCGTATGCATTTTTTCAAATCTTCTAAAAAATAATCCAACATCATTAAAGCTTTCAGCATCAGCAAGTCTCAAGAAAATAATTCTGAGGTTAGCTATTAATGTTCAATTAGCAAACTAAAAATTATAAAACTCATGTTCAGAAATAGTTCAATTATTTTTTTGTTGGTATTGTTTTCTTGTATGCAATTAAATGCTCAACAAAAATCTGCAATACCCGATGAACAACTGGAAAGTATGCATATCAAGTTTAAAGAAATTCAAGCCGATGCGGCTGCTCAAAAAAAATTTGACAAAGCGCTTGAAGGCTCTGTTGATGAAATGATGCATTCTTTAAATGCCTGGTTAAAGAAAAAGAAAGAAGCGCAACATTCTGCCGACATTCATTATCAACCCGGATATAATCATAAGCCCGGCGAAATGAATCTTTTTCCAATATGGGAAGAAATTCCCGGACCTGTACCCTCTTTACCAGAGGCTAAACAAACCGACTTTATTGCACGCTACCAAACTTATATAAACAAGGTAACTGTTTTAAAAAAGCAGTTATCCGATATGGTGCATCAACACCTGGACAACAACCGTAGCAACAAACAACAAATGATAGAAGACCAAAATGCGCTGAGCAACAAGAATGGTATTGTACAACAAATGGGCGGTGCAAATGCAATTAAAAATATGAGCGATAAAGAAAGAAAGCAAGCAGCAAAAAATGCAGGCGAAAATATGAAAACCAATTCTGGCGCAACAACCGGCTTAAAAAATGCAGGCATGAATGAAATGGCCCGTAAAATGATGAGTGATCCTTCTTACAGGGAATTTTATAATAAAATGACTGCGGCACAAAAAGAAGCTGAACTTAAAAAATTTATGGGAACAACCATGGATGAAAGAAACGACAAAGCTTTTGAAGCTTCTATCAACAATAGAAATAATACATACAGTGCCGCCAATGTTGAGCTATTATTGGGTGAATGTTTGCAGCAAATGCAGGAAGCTGCCAAACCTTATGCCGAAGGAACCGAACTTGCAAATAATTTTTTCAATAGCATTTATAAAAGTATTGATGATTGGTACAAAAGAACTTATGAAAAACTGCCTGAAACAAATGCAAGGGAAAAAATTGGGCACCATATTTTAATACGATGCAAAGAAACCATACTGTACGCATATCATAAAAAAGAAGCTGTTACCAGAACTATTTTATGGAATCTTTTAAAAAACAATACAAAAATTTCATTCGGAAAACTTAACGACTACATAGGAAATTATCCCTGGGGCAAAACTAAAAATGCAGGACTGGTTGATGGAAATTATACAGAACCTAAATTGGCATTGGCTGTTAATAGCATTTACGATGAAATGATTCGAATGACAGGAGAGGCTGAAAGGGTTACCTGGTTATTTAAAGAACAGCAGCAACAGTATGAGCTGGCTTTACAGTAAATTTATCTTATAATTAATTGTATCATTTTTACAAAAAAATGTTCTATAAAATCTGGCTGCGTATAAAAAGAACCGAAAATAAAAAGAGCTGCAAATTGCAGCTCTTTTTAAATCTAAATATTGTTATTAGAAGTTTCTGGCAGTCATTTCTGTTCTGCGGTTTTTAGCACGACCTGCAGCGGTTTTATTATCGGCAACGGGTTTGCTTTCGCCATAACCGGTAGCAAACAAACGGCTATCGGCTACACCTTTTGCTATCAAATAATCTTTTACAGCTTTNNAGCATCAATGATTCATCGGCTTTCATTAACTCAGCTACTTCATTCAATGATTTGTGCGATTTAGCCAATAGTTTGTAACTACCGGTAGCAAAGAATACATTTTTAGCAGCGTAATTTACTTTTTCAATTACTTCTTTAGCAATTTCGGGGCAACCCTGGTTGCTTGCCGGGCCAGGACGAGTTGGACATTTGTCTTCTTCATCATTTACGCCATCACCATCACCATCGGGAATTGGACAACCCTGGTAGCGGGCAACACCCGGTACAGTAGGGCATTTGTCTTCTTCATCATTTATTCCATCTTTATCAGTATCAGGAATTGGGCAACCCTGGTATTTTGCAATACCTCTTACATCAGGACATTTGTCATCAGCATCAGCTATACCATCGCCATCTCTGTCGGGGCATCCTTGTAAAGAAGCCAATCCGGCAACATCCGGGCATTTATCGTCCACATCCTGTACGCCATCGCCATCACGGTCGGTTACAACTGGTGGAGGTGGTGGTGGAATTACTTTTGGTTTATCGGGACCAAAATTGTGAGCAATACCCAATGAATAAACTAAATGATCTTTTGGAAGCGCATCATCGGTAAGTGTAAAGCGATAGTTGGCTTGTACCAATAAATAAGTAACACTATTAAAGTTTACCTGAACACCTGTACCAACAGGAGCATAAGCACCCCATTCTCCTGTATAGTTACCACCACCAATACCGGCAGTTAAGAATGGATTGATGAGAGCTTTGTCGTTCATTAATCTAAAATTAAGGGTTGGCTCTAATTCCAATCCAAACTCTGGCTTAGTAGTAGATTCGTTCCTATCACCCGATGCATAATCATGCATGTTAACATTACCTTTCACAGCCAAATCAATTTTTGAAGTTAAACCTCTCCAGTAAGAAAGCGATAACCCATAGTCCAAATCTCTTAATTTAGGAAAAAGCCTGCTTGAAGTAGAATTTTTCCAGGTTTCCGGAGTTTTAAAATCTAAGGCATTAAAATGAATACCAACTAAAGTTGGCTTTTTGTCCTGGGCCTGCACAGCTATTGCCAGCACTCCCAAAAGCAAAAACAGGGAAATTTTTTGTTTCATAAACGCTAAATTTTGTTTTTAAGTTTTTCTCTTAACTTGTTTAAATCAATTCAGTATAAGCAAATGTAGTATCTAAAAATATACTAATCAATTTATTTTTAACAAATTTATAAATTATTATTTTTCAGATTGAGGTTTAAATGTAGTATAATTTGCTTTCTAAGAAAGATTTTTAAATATTTTTCTTAGCACATTTTATTCCAATAGTTAAGTTACCTATATTTGCAGCCCAAAAATATGGTTCGGTAGCTCAGCTGGATAGAGCA
>DEHT01000074.1 GCA_002352045.1 Chitinophagaceae bacterium UBA2793
TCGGAAAGACAGCAAACTTCAGCAGATTCCTCCTTCGTCGGAAAGAAATCATACATTGAGTTTTGAAAAATGATATTGCATAAAACAACAACGGATTGCCTTTTAGACAATCCGTTGTTTTATTTTTATGATTATTATCTAATCATCTTAGCGTTGAATTACTACTCTTCCTGCAGCAAGGCGTTTTCCATTTGGAGCCTTCACTTCTACTGTGTAGGTGCCTTGTGCATTTCTGCCCAAGTTCACCAACATTTGTTCGTAACGTGCATTGGCTGCATATTTTTTGCTCCAAACTCTTGCACCTTTTTCGTCGTACACATTCAATGAGAATTCTGTAGGCGAAGTAGTGTAGTACCTCACCTGGAATACTCCGGTACTTGGGTTTGGATAAATAAACAAGAGTTTACTTGCTTTATCGCTTAAAGTTACTGTGTTGGAGTTTTTGCTACAACCATTGGCATCGGTAACAGTAACATAGTATTGGCCAAACCAGTCAATAGTTGCAGGTGCAATTGCCGAAGATGTTTGACCGGGAACTACCCCACCATCTCTGTACCAGGTATAAGTGTAGCTACCTGCAGGGCTCACAGTGCTGTACAATCCGGTTGGAGTGTATGGAGTAAGTTGATTATGCTCTGCAGCTACCAATACTACACCCGGTAAAGCATTTACGGTAAGCGATACCGTATCGGAATTAACGGCTCCGCAAGGAACACCCGAAACAATTACACGATATTCAAAACCGCTAATGGCTGCAGTAGCATTGGTAATGTTCAAGGTAGCCGTAGTAGCACCACTATATGGAGCAGTATTGGGAACATTGGCAAATGGACCGCCATTTTTGCGTGCCTGCCATTGGTAAGTAATGGTACTACCGGTGGCAGCTACACTAAAGGAAGCATTATCAGCTTCGCAAATAATTACATCATCGGGTTGATCGGTTATGGCAACAGGAGAGTTTACTGTAAGTGTAGCAGCATCAGAATTGAAGCTATTGCTACAAGTACCGCTCAATACAACTCTGTATTGATAACCGTTCATTGCGGCAGTTAAGCCTGTTAAGTTTAATGTAGCAGCAGTAGCACCTGAAATATTGCTAAAGCCACTTCCTGTATTTACCTGCCATTGGTAAGTAGGCGCTGTACCGGTAACTGCTACACTAAATTGTGCAGTAGTTGTTGGTAAACATACCGATGTACTTGCGGGTTGTGTGGTTACTACAATGGCTGTGTTAACTGTTAAGGTTACACAGTTTGAAGTAACGGTATTGCAACTATTGGTTATTACTACTCTATAAGCATAACCGTTTTGTGATGCTGTAACTGCATTCACTGCGAGTGTTGCAGCAGTAGCGCCTGCAATATTGGTAAAGGTTCCGGCACATCCGGTAGTAGAAACCTGCCATTGGTAACCAATTGCGGTTCCTACAGCAACCACGCTAAAGCTTGCATTAGAGCCTTCGCAAAGCGTAGAAGCAACAGGTTCAGTAGTTATTGCAGCAGGTGTATTTACCGTAAGCGTTGCCGCTGCAGATGTAATGGGTGTAGGTGTACAACTAAATACATTCACCCTGTATTGATACCCGTTTTGTGCAGCGGTTGCAGGGCCTGCATTATAAGTGGCAGCAGTAGCTCCTGTAATATTGGTAAAGCCAGAGCCGGTATTTACCTGCCATTGGTAGGTTAAAGATGAACCGGTTGCAGTAACACTAAAGTTTACAGGATTGGCTCCCACACAAACCGTAGCACTTTGAGGATCGGCAGTAATGGCTGCTGAGTTACCTACTGTAAGCGTAGCAACAGAAGATGTAACAGGGCTTCCGCATGTACCACTAACAATTACCTGATACAGATGTCCATTTTGGCCAAGTGTTACACCGGTAACAGTATAGCTTGAAGCATTTGCTCCGGTAATATTATTGAAACCACTTCCTGTGTTTAATTGCCATTGATAACTTAAGCCCGAACCTGTGGCTGTTACACTAAATACAGCATTACTTCCGGCACATACCGTAGTGTTTGCTGGCTGATTGCTGATAGATGGTGCTGAATTAACCGTAAGGGTTGCTGCAGAGGAAGTAGCAGTACCGCATTGCCCGTTCAGCAATACACGGTATTGATAACCATTCATAGCAGCAGTGGTTGCAACAGTAGTATAAGAAGCTGAAGAAGCCCCTGCGATATTAGTAAACCCGGTTCCGGTATTTACCTGCCATTGGTATGATGTTACCGCCGCACCCGATGCTGTTACATTAAAGGTAGCAGTTGCCGGTGCACATACGGTTTGGTTGGCTGGAGAAGTAGCAACTGTTGGAGCAGTACCGCCTGATACTACATACGAAACAGTTGTTGTTTGAACAGTAGAACCAGCAGTACCGGTAACCGTAATATTATAAGTACCATTGGCCAATGTGTTAGCATTGTTTAATGTTACTACAGTAGCATTACCCGGAGTAAGCGGGTTTGGCGCAAAAGATACAGTGGTTCCGGCAGGAACACCAGAGGCCGTAAGATTAATGGGTGTAGTAAATCCTCCGTTTGAGGTTGTGCCCAATGAAACAGAAGGAGCTGCAGTAACTCCGCAGGTAACTGCACCGGGTGTTGTAGGGTTGAAGTTGAAACCAGAAGGTTGCAGGCATCCTTGGGAACTTAATAATGCTTCCCTGAATCCACCTGTTGCAAATAGCGCATTCATTCTAACTGACTGACCCAGTGTAAACATATACATGCAAGCATCATTGGTATAATCCATATAATTCATAAACATATCGCCATTGGGCCCATTACTGCATGTTACATGAGGAAAGGAAGGGCAACCAAAATTGTCTTGCTGTTGTGTTGGTGTATCATCTACAAAGTCGTTTCCGCAAAATGCATCTCCCCATATATGACGTAAATTTAACCAGTGCCCCACTTCATGGGTTGCAGTACGACCCAAATGATAGGGAGCTGTAGTGCCTGGAGAGGAAACACTCCCAACACTTCCGGTTAATAATACTACTCCATCCGTATTTGCAGCTCCACCAGGAAACTGTGCAAAACCAAGAATACCGCCACTCATTTGACAAACCCAAATATTTAGATATTGGTCTCTTGGCCAGGCATCTGACCCACCCGTAGCAGTAAACTTCATATTATTTGTAGGATAAACAAATTGGGTAACAGTTGTACTCTTTCTTATAATTCCTGTTGTTGCCAGCCCGGTAGGATCTCTTTGTGCAAGGCAAAACTGAATTTCAGTATTAGCTGTTAAAGGAGCAAACACTGAGGGAACAAGTCCAATATCGGCATTTAATTTTGCGAAGTCTTTATTCAATACATCCAACTGTCCAAGGATTCTTGCATCAGAAATGTTTTGTGCCGCTGTATTGTAAATGATATGAAAAACAACAGGGATGGTTTTTACAGCTTCGGTAGTATTTCTTCCTCTATTGGCAATATACTGACTGGTAAAGTCTTCAATCTGTTGCATTCTGCTGGTAGTAGCAGGATCTGCCTCAATTTGCTTTTGCAAATATTCCATAGTTGCACAATTCCGGCCTTGATGGTTTTGGGCAAAAACCGAAAATGAGAACATATACAACAACAAAAGCAAACTAAAAAGTTTGTAAAATTTTTTCATAAATAAGTTTGTTTGATTTGCGAATATAAAATGTTTTTATCATTGATTGAAAAATAAAACATCTCATTGGCCATCTACAAATAGTGAATTAATGAAAGTTAATTGACTCATGTTTCTTATAAAACACCAAAAAATTCATATTAAAAAACATAGCTATTTATATTTTTGTGAAAGATTATTATAAGATTAACTCAAATAAATATGGCCTGCAAAAAATAGCAGGCCATATTTTATAACTAAAGTTTAAATTAATAAACTGTAAATATTCCATTAGAATATACAACATTTGGAAATCCTCCAAATATATAAGTTAAACTTGTTTCATATTCGTAATCACCCATTGAAAGTGGTCCTATTGGCGTTGCTGAATAGATATTAAACGAAACATTAGTCCATGGGTTTCCAGAGTTTAGTAACCTATATCTAAAAGTTGCTGCAGAAGGGCAAATTATATATGAAGCGTAACAACTGTAACCACATTCTGTACTAATAGAGACAAAACCATATGGCGCAACACTTACAAAAACTCTAGCAGGGCTATTAATATAATCGTTTTGTGTAAACCCGTAAGATTTGGATGGTGTTAAAATTGTATTAGTACCGCTTCCAGGCAAAGCACAAGTGGCACCAACTGAACTTGACCAAGAACCAGATAAATCATAATCCTGAATCGACATAGTTAACTCAAATGTTTTTAAAACTAGGCAGTAATCAAAAGTTTCATCACAATCTGGTTCAGAGATATTTATTAAATTAGGAAATACAGGATCATCAACAATAATACCTGTAGACAATTTGAAATTATAATTTAATGAATAAGCATACGCTTCTCTTTCAATTATTCTCCACTGAAATGTAACTATTGAAACATTTGGATTATTGCATGATCTTTCAATACGACTAACGATAGCAGAAGCAGAAGTCATCTGAGGGCAAGGGCCTGGTCTCATATTAATGCCTTTATATTTAGCTTTAGCGTCAATTAGAGCCCTTTCATCAATCTCCTTTAATTGTGATTCGGTTAAATTAAAAATATATGTTTTTTTTGAATCCAGAGTTTGCAACTTTAAGTTTTCATTTGATTCATAATCAACAAACATTTTTTCTTTTTTACATGAAAAAAGAAAAAAGTAGATAGTACTGAAATAAAAAATAGTTTTTTCATAAAAGTGTTTTTGGTGATTAAAATATTGAGTAAATAATTAAATTAAAAAAAGCTAAAATTTTGAATACAATGGTTCATAAGTTTTAATTAAGTGTAAATTAATCAATTATTATACTTGAAGATAATCTAATTTTTTAAAAAGTCAAATTGACTTCATTTTTTTTTATTTTCAAACTTTACTTCCTTTGATTTGAAATTTTACATTTGAAAGATTATGGATAATTCAAATGGATATCAGAATATAATACATCTGCTAGACGTTTATAATAAGACTCCTTTTCTTTTTCAACTACAAACATGGAATGCCATTGAAAAGGGTGAGAGTGGTTTGGTAAATGCTCCTACCGGATCCGGTAAAACCTATGCAGTTTTCATGGGTGCAATTATTCAATTTATAAATCAGTATCCAAAAGAATATCAATCCAAAAAAAACAATGGCTTACAACTTTTATGGATAAGCCCCTTGCGTGCATTGGCCAAAGATATAGCCCGTGCCATGGAAGAAGTGATTGAAGATTTAGGTATGCAATGGAAAATTGCCATTCGCAATGGTGATACTTCGGTAAATGAAAGAGCCAAACAAAAAAGGGCCATGCCCGAAATCCTCATCATCACACCGGAAAGTTTGCATTTATTATTAGCCCAAAAAAATTACACAGAAATTTTTAAGCAATTAAAATTGATTGCAGTTGATGAATGGCACGAATTATTGGGAAGCAAGCGTGCCGTGCAAGTGGAACTGGCCATAAGTAGGTTGGTTGCCATTAATAGGGTTGAAGTAAAAAGTAAAAATTCAAAAGTAAAAAAAGAGCGTTTATTAGTTTGGGGCATTTCTGCTACAATTGGAAATATGAATGAAGCCAAAGAAGTGCTTTTAACGTCGGTAACAAAAGAAGGCATTATTATTAGGGCAGAAATTCAAAAGAAGATTTCGATTAAACCCATTATGCCCGATGAAATAGAAAAATTTCCCTGGAGTGGACATTTAGGCTTAAAGCTTTCGCAAAAGGTTTTGCCTATTTTAAAAAGTTATCAAACCACTCTTTTGTTTATCAACACAAGAGGAATGAGTGAAAGATGGTACCGGGAATTATTGAATATGGAACCCTCACTGGCAGGAGCTATTGCGCTGCACCATGGCAGCATAGAACCTGAGTTGAGAATTTGGATTGAAGAAGCATTGCACACAGGCATATTGAATGCAGTGGTATGTACATCGAGTTTGGATTTGGGAGTTGATTTTCGTCCGGTAGAAACCGTTATACAGGTTGGTTCGCCAAAAGGCGTTGCCCGTTTTTTGCAAAGAGCCGGGCGGAGTGGCCACCGGCCCAATGCGGAAAGTATCATTTATTTTTTACCTACCCATTCTTTGGAATTGATTGAAGTAGCTGCTTTAAGAGAAGCTGCCGAAAAAAATATTATTGAAAGCAAACCAGCTCTTTCATTATGTTACGATGTGCTGTTGCAATACCTGGGTACATTGGCTGTTGGCGATGGATTTTATCCCGATGAAATTTTTAAAGAAATAAAAAGTACCTATTGTTATGCTGAAATTTCAAAAGAAGAATGGAATCAACTGCTGCATTTTTTAACCGAAGGAGGTGTAGCACTTAAACAATATGATGATTATCAAAAAATAGAAGTGCTGAATGGCTTGCATAAAATTACCAATCGAAGAATTGCCATGCGGCATCGCCTTCATATTGGAACCATTGTTAGCAGCCCCATGATGAAAGTGAAATTTTTGAGTGGTGGTTTTATTGGCAGCATTGAAGAATATTTTATCAGCAGGCTTAACCCCGGCGATGTATTTACTTTAGCCGGTAAAAATTTGGAATTTGTGGCCATAAAAGAAATGACTGCATTAGTAAAAAAAAGCAATGCCACAAAATCTATTGTACCCAGTTGGGATGGAGGGAGAATGCCTTTGAGTGCACAATTGGGCAGTATGCTTAGAAAAAAATTGTCCGATTCATTGCATTCATCCGTTGATAAAGACCCGGAATTGCATGCCTTAAAACCTTTGTTTCAATTGCAAAACAAGCTATCGCATGTACCCCAGCAAAACGAATTGTTGATTGAGCATATTGAAACCAAAGATGGCTTTCATTTATTTGTATATCCTTTTGAAGGCAGGCAGGTTCACGAAGCCATGGCTGCTCTGCTGGCTTATCGCATCAGCAAAATTTTACCCATAAGTTTCTCCATTGCCATGAATGACTATGGCTTTGAATTATTAAGCGACCAACCTATACCGTTAGACGATAGCAGTGCTTACAATCTATTTTCGGAAGAAAATCTTTTTGAAGAAATTAATAAAGCGGTGAATGCTACAGAAATGGCCCGAAGAAAATTTAGGGACATAGCCGTAATTGGTGGCTTAATTTTTAATGCCGCTCCCGGAGAAAAAGTGAGAGCAAGGCATTTGCAATCTTCCGCCTCGCTCCTGTTTAATGTATTTAGTGAATACGAGCCAGGCAATTTGCTTTTGCGGCAAGCATACAACGAAGTAATGGTACAGCAAATGGACGAGCCAAGGCTACGCAATATGCTACAGCGTATTCAACAAAGCAAAATTGTAATTCAATACCCTACTCAGTTAACTCCTTTTTGTTTTCCTATAAAAGTTGATAGCATGAGGGAAACGCTGAGTTCTGAAAAATTGGAAGATCGAGTGTTGAAACTGCAACAACAACTTAGGGGCAAATAATTTATACAAGGCAATGCCGATTCCATAAATGATGAGCCCTGCCCATATAATATCTCTTAGATAAAATTTAGTTTTCATAATTACGTATATTTTCTAAAACTAATCAGGCGGCTTTTATATCAACCTTAAAAGCAAGGCAGAAATATTTATAGCCACTTGGTTTTCCATTTTTACTTTCAAATTTCCACTCTTTGCCTTCAGTAAAAGGAGGTTGTTTAGCACTACCGGCCACATCTGCAACGCCTAAATAAGTGTCGCTACTTTGTAATTTAAATCCATAGCTTTTGCCTTTATTCAAATGCAATCCATTTAAATTAAATGGAATCCATTTGCCATTGTTGTCTTTACTTACCTGCACAGTGGCAGTTCCTAAAGATGCGCCCCATTGCTCCATGTTTTCATCAAAATCGTACACGGTAATTTGAACAGTTCCGGGCTTAGTAACAATGGTTGGAAAAATTTCAATTGCTTCCACATCGGTTTCCATGGGGGCTACAAAAGTTTGGCCGGCCACAAAGTCTTTATCGTCCATCGACCTATGACCAATCCATGAGGTAGCATTGTGTTGTACTTGTTCTACGGAAGAACGTAGCTTGATGCTGTTTGCTTGATATTCCATAACCTGTTCATTTTTTTAAAAGATGAAGAATTAATTCAGGCTGGTTGTGTAAGTGGTTAAAAGAATAACTGTAATTTAAAAAATTTATTGTGCTGCATAAAGAGTTACGCACATTTTGCTGTTACATCTTTGTTAAAGCATTGTTTTAAGTATTTTAAAATATGAGATAACTATTGAGGAATAAGATTATTTTAAAAGCTTTAACCAGCACAAAGGTTTTCAATCTGAATAACTATGAGTTTCACTCAAGGAAAAATGGCGGATTATAAGTTGAACCCTTACAGGGTTCAATAAAACAATATGCATCATTTGTCCATCGGTGAAACCGATGGTTATTCATGTTTAACCCCATTCGGGGTATTTAGTTTGGCCATAATATCAAATGACGAAAATTGTTTAAAAAAGAAAAAAGACTTTAGCCGAAGCGGGTTAAAAAAACTACCGTTTCAAAAATGCTATAGACAAAAAATAATTATCAATGTTTGCAATTAAGTTTTAGAGCTTGTACTACTGCACTATTAAGTTGGGCTAAAGCCCACTGGGAGAGCATTTAAATCAATAGCCCTGGGCTTAAGACCAGGGCTATTGAACCCAGCTATTGAAACCAGCACCGTTTATGGGCTTTAGCCCAATTTGAAGTTTTTTAGTTGTACAATAATGAATTTTTATAGCAAAATAAAGAAGGGTTCTTATTACCTGTAATGCTTTGGATTAAAGTCCACAGAAAAAATATCTTCTTTAAATCTGCCGGCTTGTTTTATCTGTCTTGAGAAATAGAGTTTCTTTTCTTTCTTGTGATAAAAGGGGCAAAATTCTGCATCGGCACTATTGATGATATTGCCCAGGTTTTTAGGCTTGCTCCATTTACTTTTTTTTCTAAATGAAATATATAAATCTACTTCTCCAAAACCGGTTGAGTCGGTTGAAAAATAAATAATGTATTTACCGTTAGGTGCAATAAATGGATTCGACTCTCGCTCTGTTGTATTTATTGGCTGCCCCATATTTTGCGGGCTACTATATTTGCCATTTGTAAGTTCAGAAAAATAAATATCCGATTTGCCGATTCCATCTTCATTGTCTTTCATAAAATAAATGCTTCCATTATCGGTTAAAGAAGCATAAGATTCGGAAGCNNCTAAACATGGGATCAATGTCTTTCCACTCTCCATTGGATGAAGAAAAAGAAGCAATTACCGGAGTTGTCCATTCCCCATTGATTTTTTGAGATTCTACAATGCGCAACGTATCTCTTTTGCCATTGGAACTCACCCATAGTGCTCTTGTAGCATCGGGAGAAATGGTTAATCCAAAAACGCCTCCATTAGAAATTTTACCCGGTTCAAAAAGTGTGGGTGTTTTTTGTGCAGTGCTTATTAAAGAAAACAAAAGAAATAAACCTTTAAAAAATATTTTCATACAAAATTTATAACAATATGTATTATCAAATTGAACACACTCTCTAATTATTTTACCAATTCAACTCCAGCACATTGTTGCTTCTATTTAAATCTGCCATGCGTTTGCTTGGGTCAATTTCTGCACGTTTTAAATCGGTGAGGCGTTGGTTGATTTCTATAATATATGTCGGATGAGTCCAGGCCCATTCTTTATAAACGGTTCTTTTTTCGTCGGCACTTTCATTTTCTTTGCCTGCCAACATTAAATTTAAAGGAACATAGCAGGTTTGTGAACTTCCATCTTTAAATGTTAATCGCAGGTCAATTGGCATAGGCATGTGGCCAATTCTTTTTAAACGAATTTTTGAAACCCCGTTTTCTTCCCACAAACTATCAATGGCATAGTCAATGGTTTTGGTGGTATTTACAAAATACATTTGATACCAATCTAATTGAATGCCGCTAACATCTTCTGCAATTTTTACAAAATCATTTGCCGTTGGATGTTTAAAACGCCATTGGTTGTAATACTCCAACAACGCTATATCTCTTGCTTTAGCACCTATAACATAACCCAATTGTTCTAAAAAAACTTCGCCCTTACTGTATGCCGCTGCGCTATAAGCTGTATTGGTATTAAAATGATCGGCATGAGTAGTTAAGGGTTCTTCAATACTACTTTTTGCAAGGTTTAAATAACTGGCATAGCCACCGCTGTGTTGCTTTGGTAAAATATTCTCCACCATGTTTTTCAGGTTGCTATTGTTGGGATTTCTTTTAAGGCTTGCTTCCATTTCGGTAATAGATGGATAGCCTTTATAATATTCCATCACCAGGTCTTCAGCATAACTTGTAAAGCCTTCGTCCATCCAGGCATACATACTTTCATTGGTGCCCAACATCATTTGATACCAGCTATGCATCCATTCGTGAAATGCAGTGCCCAAAGATGCAGATACAATGAGTGTGCCCATTGGATATTCCATTCCTCCGTCACCACCATGTATAAACGAATATTGCGGATATGGATATTTACCAAAATTCTTTTCAATAAAGGGCAGCACTTTTACGGCTGCATCGGCCACCACCGTCCACATGCTATCGTTTTTGTGGGTATCGGTTGGTTTATCTTTATACAAAACATGAATAACCGGACCAGCGTTTATTTTACGAACAATGTGTTTATAATCGGGGTCGGCTGCCCACATAAAATCATGAATATTGTTGCCCACAAAACGCCAGCTTCTTTTTGGCTTTGCCGTTGGTTTTAAATTGGAGCCCGGCACATCGTAACCCCAGCCTATTTCAGAGGCATTTTGCAAAACGCCGGTACCACCTAATTTATAATCTTTATCTATTTGAATGGTTACATCAAAATCGCCCCACACACCATAAAACTCACGAGCTATATATTGATTGGGATGCCATCCGTCTTTATCGTACTCACATAGTTTTGGATACCATTGGCTCATGCTGTATCTAACTTTGGTGGCAGGATTATCTCTACCGGTTCTTCTTATTTGCAATGGAACCTGTGCTTCAAACTCCATATCAATGGTTACAGAAGTTTTGGGTAAAATGGCCTTAGTTAATTTTACTTCTAAAATGGTTTCGTGGTATTCAAATGGCTGAGCCACTCCATTTATTTTAATTGACTTTATTTTTTGATAACCAATTTCATCATCATTCAATTTTGAAATACGGTCTTTTACCCTGCTATCCCAATCGGGGCGGTTGTTCATTAAAACCTTTCCCAGTTCCCTACTGCGAACATCCATGCTACTATTTGGCTGAAATGCGTTGAAGTATAAATGATAAAATAATTTATTCAGCTTGTCGGGAGAATTATTGGTATAGGTAAGTTTTTGTGTACCGGTAAAGCGATTGGTAGTTACATCCATGTTGATGTTCATGATGTATTTCACTTTTTGTTGCCAATAACCATTTTGTGCAAATGATGCAAAAGCGAAACAAATGCATGTAGCAAGCATGAACCATTTTCTTTTATTCATAATGAACCGTCTTTGATTTTGGGTAAATTTCGGTAAAATTTTGTGAGAAAATACTTAAAAGGATGAATGGCTATTCTTTTCCAGCAACCACTATTACTATTTCGCCTTTTACTGCTTTTTCATTAAAGTAATCGTGTACTTCCTGTAAAGTTCCTCTTTTGTTTTCTTCAAATTTTTTTGTGAGTTCCCTGCTTACGCAACATTGCCGCTGGCCTCCAAAATACTCTATAAAATCAATGAGCGTTTTTACTAAACGAATAGGGCTTTCGTAAAAAACCATGGTGCGTTCTTCGGCTGCCATGCGTTTTAAAAAAGTTTGCCTCCCTTTTTTAAGCGGTAAAAAACCTTCGAAACAAAAACTGGTTATGGGTAACCCGCTATTGACTAATGCAGGCACAAAAGCAGTGGCACCGGGCAAACATTCTACTTTAATATTTTGCTTTACACATTCACGCACCAGTAAAAATGCAGGATCACTAATGCCGGGTGTACCTGCATCGGTAAGCAAGGCAATGTTTTTGCCTGCGGCCAGTTGCTCTGCAATATGTGCTACTATTTTATGTTCGTTGTGCTGATGATAAGGCGAAACAGGTTTTTGAATGCCGTAATGATTTAATAGCACCGAAGAAGTACGGGTATCTTCTGCCAGAATAAGATCAACAAATTTTAAAGTTTCAACAGCTCTAAAAGTTATGTCGGCAAGGTTGCCAATTGGAGAAGGAACTATGTAAAGCATTTTTAAATTGGATATTTGGCGATTGGGCGATTTGGAATTTTAGCTCACTATAACCTTAGCACTTCGACGTCCGGCAGCTTGGCGATGTGGCGGCAATTCTGTACAAAAGTTCAATAGAATTACTACTGTTCAACCTTGTACTTCGGCTCAATAGTAGCACTTCACCCGCCATATTGCCAAACTGCTTGTTATGGGCAGGTTTTCTTTTCATTATAGTCTAATAGATAAATCTAAGTGTCCTCCAAAACCAAGTTCAACTATTTTTTGAAGTGTTGAAATTCGAGCTTCTTTGATGTTGTTCTCTATTTTTGAAATATACGATTTTGTTGTTCCAACCCTGTCTGCTAGTTCTTCTTGTGTCAAACCTTTTTCAAGTCTTGCTTGTTGAAGCATTACTCCGATTTTAAAGTTTTCGTAACCAGCTTCCAATTCATCACGTTTTTTCGTTCCACGTTTGCCGTAGTTTTTTTCTTTAAAATCTTCAAGCGTCATTAAGTTTTTATTTTTCGTTTTCATACTCTGCTTTTATTTTGATTGCCATTTCAATTTCTTTTTTAGGTGTCTTTTGCGTTTTCTTTTGAAAGCCATTTGCTAAAACAACTAATTGCCCTTTGTCGAAAAAACAGAAAATACGAAAAATATCGCTTCCTAATTGTACTCGAATTTCATAAAGTCCATCTGTGTTCTCTATATGTTTGAGATATGTTTCTGGAACTCTTTCTAAATCTTCTACCAAGTCAAATGTCCAAACTATTTTCGCCTTTACTTTCTTGTTTTGCTTGTCAAAAAAGGTTTGAAAATAGTCTTTGTAAAATGTGATTGTTCTATATTTCTGTTTTTCATTCACTTTGCAAACATACAAAGGTTTCTCTTTAGTGCAACTTTATTTTATGCATTTTTTGTTTATTGTTGTCGGAGAGATTTTTGGCGAAGTGTTCGTTTAAACTTGCCCATAACATCACATTGACTAATTAACAGAAACTTCAAACATTTCCATTACCGGGTTTGCCAACAATTTTTTTGCAGCTTCGGAAGCAATAGCAGTGGCTTCTTCTTTTGATTCGGCTTCAATTTGTAAATCAATATGCTTACCAATTCTTACATCACCCACCGAATTTATATTTAAATTTTTCAACCCACCTAAAACGGCTTTGCCTTGCGGATCGAGTAAATCTTTTAAGGGCATTACTTTTACCTGAGCAGTAAATAACATGTTTATTTGTTTTTGAAGAGCAAAGATAACAGAATATAAGCGATAAAAACTACCGGTACCGCCAGCCACTGGAGGAAGATGGCGGCAATAATAGCAACAGCCACTAATACAAGTTTGGGCATATTGGCNNGCAGGAATGGGCACTCCTTTAAAACCATAAGCCTGTGAGTTATCAATATTAAAACGTGCCAGCCTGTAAGCACCGGCGGCAGCAATTAAAAATGCAGACAGCAACCAGGCTATACTTATTTCAATTCCGTTTTCCTGCCCTGCAAAGCTTGCCCTTAATAGTTGATACATTATCATAGAAGGTGCCACACCAAAACTTACCACATCTGCCAGCGAATCGAGCTGCTTACCCATTTCGGAACTTGCATTGAAGAGCCTTGCCACAAAACCATCTAAAAAATCAACCACTGCTGCCAGCCCTATAAACAAAGAACCCATCACAATTTTTTCGGGTATATCAATGTATTGGCCACCTTCGGCATTGTATTGAATGGCAATTCCATTTTGAAGAATACATACAATGGCAAAGCAGCCAAACACTAAGTTTAAAAGTGTAAATAAGTTGGGTATTTGTTTCATCATAATTTCTGAGCCAATTAAGGCCGAAAGATAAGCACTGTTTGGGAAAGCAAAAAAAGAGCTTTACATTAAAAATCGTTGACAGAGAATTAAACCACAAAAGGTTTCCTACAAATTTGCATGTACCTCTTTAGCCGAGTTGTGATAATTAGAAAATGTACTAGGCATTCATAAATAGGTAAGCTTTAGCTAATTTTTAAATTCTTGTTTATCGCTTCATCAACGCTTCAATTTCTTCAACCGTAATAGGTATATTTTTCATGAGGTCTTTATTGCCATTTTTGGTAATCCAAAAATTGTTTTCAATTCGAATGCCCATTTGCTCTTCTTCAATATAAATGCCGGGTTCAATGGTGAAAACCATGCCTGCTTTAATAGGCTCTGTACGAGTGCCCAGGTCATGTACATCTATCCCTAAATGATGCGAAATACCATGATACAAATATTTGCGGTAAGCCCTGTTTTCGGGGTCTTCGTTTTTGATGTCCGATTTTTTTAGGAGGCCAATTTTTTGGAAAATAACGGTGGCTTCATCGCCTACTTTTTCGGTATAGTCCACTATGCTAATACCGGGTTTTAAAATACTTGCTGCATAGTGATGTAAATGCAGGCAGGCATTGTATACTGTTTTTTGCCTGCGAGTAAATTTGCCACTCACCGGAACGGTTCTCGTAAGATCGGCACAATAGTTACCATACTCTGCTCCAAAGTCCATTAATATTAATTCGCCTTCTTTACATTCCCGGCTGTTTTCAACATAGTGCAATACCCTTGCCCTGTCGCCGCTTGCAATAATGGAACCATAAGCCGGGCCGGTTGCCCGTTGTGATAAAAAGGAATGAAAAATTTCTGCTTCAATTTCGTACTCCATTACTCCGGGTTTTATAAACTGGAGCAATCTTCTAAAAGCAATATCGGTAATAATCATTGCCTTTTGCATTACTTCTACTTCCAAGGCAGTTTTAATGGCACGCAGGTCTTTTAAAATTCGGGCACTGCGTTTATAATTATGCAGCGGATAGCGTTGTTTAATGGTTTCTGCAAAGCGGTAATCTCTTACAGGAACAAGGTTTGATTTGCGGTCGTTTTCGTTGCTGTTTAAATAAATGGTATCGGCCAAATGAATCCATGGTTGCAAAAAACCATCGAGTGTATCGAGCCATACAATGGTTTGTATGCCGGAGATGGCTTGTGCTTCGTTTACCCTTAAACGATGGCCATCCCATTTTTCTTTTA
>DEHT01000066.1 GCA_002352045.1 Chitinophagaceae bacterium UBA2793
TGTCCATGGTTAATTAGTTTTTTAATACATGGAATAGCGAACTATTGTCTAAAAAACTATCAACTAATAAACTATGAACTACCCCAAATACTTTCCCACTATGGCCATTCTTCTTCCTACGCCAAAAGCTTTGGGCGAAATGCGAATGATGGGACAAAATTGNNAGGGCTTTAATTTCATCGGGGCCTTTGCTTTGTTCAATGTATTGATAGAGCAAACTATCCAGCACTGCATAGTCGGGCAGGCTGTCGCTGTCTTTTTGGCCCGGCCTCAACTCAGCACTGGGTGGTTTTGCTATAATATTATTTGGAATAATTTCTTTATTGCGGTTAATATATTTTGCTAGTTCATACACTTGCATTTTATAACAATCGCCTAAAACACCCAGGCCGCCAGCCATATCGCCGTAGAGGGTACCGTAGCCGGTAGCCAGTTCGCTTTTGTTAGAGGTGTTAAGTAAAATGTAACCAAACTTATTGGCAATGGCCATTAATAAATTTCCCCTTGTACGGCTTTGTATATTTTCTTCGGCAATGCTAAATGGCAGGTCTTTAAAAATTGGGCTTAGTTCTGTAAGAAAACTGTGGTAAATATTTTTTATGGGAACAATGTGGTAAGGATTGTCCAGGTTTTTGCTCAATGCTTCGGCATCGCTTACAGAATGATTGGTAGAATATTCTGATGGCATTAAAACAGCAGTAACATTTTGGCTGCCCAATGCCTCACATGCCAATGCCAATGTAACGGCACTATCAATGCCGCCGCTGCTACCAATGATAGCTTTTTTGAAATCCATTTTTTCAAAATAATCTTTGATTCCTAATATTAATGCATTGTACACCTGGTTAATGTTGAGCGACACAGCTAAGCTGCCAGGGTTAAGTTCGGCATCGGGAACCGTATTGGCAGGTTCAATAACAGTTCCATCAATACTGCCATCATCATTTAGTACAAACCCTTGTAAATCTTCTTCAAAACTTTTTAGTTTTCCGCAGAGGTTGGCATCTTTATCAAATGCCAAAGAAGTACCATCAAAAACAATTTCTGTTTGGCTGCCTACGCCATTACAATAAAACATGGGCAATCCATATTTAAGCACATTGGCTTTTACCGTTGCCTGCCTGTCGGCATCATGCGTATAGTCAAAAGGGGAAGCGGATAAATTTATCATCACATCCGGTTGTTGCATCATAAGAATATCCATAGGACAGTAACGATATAAAGGGTTGCTGCCCAGGTTCCAAATATCTTCACAAATAGTAACGGCAATTTTTTTGCCTTTAAATTCTACCACATTCCATTCTATGGCCGATTCAAAATATCGGTCCTCGTCAAACACATCGTAAGTAGGCAAACAGGTTTTGTGAATTACCTGCTTAATTCTTTTATCTTCTAAAAAATATGCGGCATTATATAAATCTTTTCCTTCGGAAAAATTGTTTTTATGAGGTGCTCCAATAAGTACCGCAATGCCATTGGCATAGTTTTTTATTTTATCTATTGCCTGGTAACATTTCTCTACAAAATCGTTGAAATACAAAAAATCCCGGGGCGGATAACCGCAAACACTTAGTTCGCTGAAAACTATTAAATCGCCGCCACTTTCTTTTGCTGCTTGTATAGCTTCAATTATTTTATTACAGTTTGAATCAATATTTCCAATATGATAATTCTGTTGGGCTAAAAATATTTTCATGCTTAGTTTTGTTTTCCGTTGGCATTCTATGAATGCTTGTAACTTTATGCCTTCTTACAAACCATAAAATTAAATGTTTACAATGCATTTCAGAATTTCATTTTTATTATCAGCCTTTATTTTTTATATTTTACTTTTTGCATCCTGCAAATCTAATAATGCGCCCGATGTTTCCGGTATTAATGTGCCACTTAAAGTATTGCGATTTGAAAAAGATTTTTTTGCAATGGATACCAATAAACTTGTAGGGCAGTTAGATACAGTAATTGCAAAGTATCCTTTGTTTGGTGAAAATTTTGTAACTACCATTTTAAATGTAGATCCCCGCTGGGGCGGCGATACTACTGCCAACTATATTAAAGGGTTCTTAAGCTCTTACAAGGCTGTTTATGATTCTTCCTTAAAAGTATTTAACGATTTTACTGCTTATGAAAAGCAGTTGAAACAAGGGCTGCAATACACAAAACATTATTTTCCTGAGTATAAAATACCTACAAACATTATTACTTACATTGGCCCATTGGATGGCTATGGTGATATTTTGGATGCCGATGCACTTATAGTTGGTTTGCATCAGCACCTGGGTAGTAATTTTTCGCTGTATGCTACCGGCTGGGTAAGAGAAACCTATCCCGATTATATTACGGCTCGGTTCACACCGGACTACATTGCTGTAAACGCAATGAAGAATATAACGCTTGATTTGTTCCCTGAAAAAAGTGAAGATAAAAGTTTGTTGATTCAAATGGTTGAAAAAGGAAAACGATTGTACCTGTTACAAAAATTGTTGCCCAATACCCAATCGCATTTATTAATTGGATATACCAAAAAGCAATGGGAAGCCTGCATAGAAAAGCAAGTGGTAATTTGGGATTTATTTATTCAAAATAATTTTTTACAAACACTCGATTACAATGTTATTAAAAACTATGTAGGCGAAAGCCCTAAAACGCAGGAGTTAGGCGAAGGTGCTCCGGGTAATATTGGCTCCTTTGCCGGCTGGCAAATTGTAAATAAATACATGGATAAACACTCCGAAACAACATTGCCCGATTTAATGAAAATGGATGCTGAAGAACTTTTTCAAAAAGCAAAGTATAAGCCGTAGCAAATTTTTGAAGAAGATTATTTTTGTGGGGCAGGAATTAGTTCAACTTAAAGGGCACTTCCATTTCAAATGCAGGGATAGCCACTTTAAAGCTCCGATTGGTTCGAATGTTTTTAATAAGATAGGTGCCGTGCATTCGGCCCATTTCGCTTTTTAAATTGCAACCACTGCTGTACTGGTAATATTCCCCGGGTTCAATGATGGGTTGTACACCTACCACTCCTTCGCCTTCTACTTCACGCATGCTACCGGTACTATCGAAAATAAACCAATGCCGACTCAAAAGCTGTACCGGAAAGTTGTTGTTGTTTTCAATGGTTACCCTGTACGCAAACATAAACTCGTTCAGCAATGGGTTGCTGAGCTCGGGTTGGTAGCTTGTTTCAACACTCACTATTATTCCTTCTGTAAGTTTGCTTGTCATGCTGTTAGCGATTACAACTGTAATTTAAGCAAAAAAAAATTGCTATACTTTTTTTACTGTTTTAAAACCATTTTTAAGCAGCCATGCCACCACCTTATCTCTGTTGTCGCCTTGTACCAATATTTCTCCATCTTTAACTGAGCCGCCTGTGCCGCAAAAAGTTTTAAGTTTTTTTCCAAGGTCAATTTTATCTTCTTCGGTTCCTATAAAATTCTCAATAAGGGTTACAGCTTTTCCTGCCCTGTGTTTTGTTTCGAGCCGAACATTAATTTTTTGTAATGCCGGGGATAGCGTAATTTCTTCTTCTATCGTTTCTGCTTCGGGCTTAAAGTTTGGGTCGGTAGAAAACACAATACCCGAAAAGGATTTTATTTTATTTTTTGACATATTTTTTCAAATTGAGGGAATGAATTAGAGTGGGGCTGCTTTCAAACTTAAGTCGAGGCTTTTTGCCTGGTGAATAATAGCACCACTCGAAATAAAATCAACACCTGTTGCTGCATATTGTTCCAGGTTATCGAAATGAATTCCGCCGCTTGCTTCGGTTTCGTATTGATGGTTAATTATTTTTAATGCCTCTGAAATTTCTCCGGGTGAAAAATTGTCCAGCATAATTCTGTCAACCTTGCCTGTTTCCATTACAATTTTTACATCTTCTATCGTTCTTGTTTCCACTTCTATTTTTAAACCCGGCTTTTTTGTATGAACATATTCGTAGGCAAGTTCAATGGCTTTTTTTATTCCGCCGGCATAGTCAATATGATTGTCTTTTAGCATTATCATATCGTACAACCCAAAGCGGTGGTTAACGGCACCACCAATTCGCACAGCTTCTTTTTCCAGCACCCTAAAATTTGGAGTTGTTTTTCGGGTATCTAATAAGCGTGTGTGGAAGCCTTTTAGTTTTTCCACATAGCTATGCGTAAGCGTAGCAATGCCGCTCATGCGTTGCATACAGTTTAGTACCAACCTTTCGCATTGTAAAATGGTATGCACATTTGCTTTTACTTCAAAAGCTATTTCTCCATACGTCATATAATCGCCATCCATTTTTAATGCTATAAAGTCAACATCAGGCTGCATAAAGCGAAAAATTTTTTCGGCCACTTCCATACCTGCTAAAATACCATCCTGTTTTATTTTTAATATTGCCTTGCCTTTTGCATTTGCATCAATAGTAGATAGGGTGGAGTGATCGCCATCCTGAATATCTTCCTCTAAAGCGTTTTTAATGAGCAAGTTTATTTGTTCTTCTTTTGAAATAATCATGATTTGTAAAAGTATAAACTATTGCAAGGTATAAAAAACTAAAGAGCTCCCCGATATAGGAAGCTCCCGAAAAGTATTGAGCAGAGAATAATTAGTTTTCAAATCTAATTTCCTGCAGCACCTGCTTATCACCCTTTTGTTTCATAAAAATAGTGGTGCGGTAGTTGCCGGTTTTGGTGTTTAAAGTACCAATACAAAATTGCGCCCCTCCTTTATCGCCTTTATGCATTACCTGAAAAGATTTAACAGGATTGTTGTTAAAAAAATCTTTTAAAACCGCTTCGGCTTGCGTTTTGGAGTACGTACTGTTTTTTGAGGAAACGACAATTTCAATTGAATTGTCAAAATTTTGAGCCATCATTCCGGCATTTCCACTTTTTAAAGCGGATACAACTTCATCAATACCGGATTGAGAAAATGCTGAAAAAGAACTCAGCAACAGCGATGCAAAAACCAATATAAAAAATCGTTTCATAATAAAGCAATTTTTGGTTAGCTAATATAAAGTTAGTCTAAAAACGTGCCAACCAAAGTTCATATTGCTGTATTTTGCAATAATTTTGATTTCTCAACTACACATATAAACATACTTAAATATTTATATAAATGGGGACTAAAAAAATTTTATTGGCCATAATGGATGGATGGGGATTGGGACAAGTGAAAAGCAGCGATGCTATACAACATGCAAATACCCCTTTTGTTTCTTCTTTGTATCAAAAATATCCAAATGCAACTTTAATTACCTGCGGCGAAAAAGTAGGTTTACCGCATGGGCAAATGGGCAATAGTGAAGTGGGTCATTTAAACCTTGGAGCCGGTAGAATAGTTTATCAGGAGCTTGAAAGAATTAATGTGGCCATAAGAGAAAATTCGTTTTTTAATAACGAGGTATTACTTCAATCCATTGACTATTGTATTCAAAATAATAGAACACTGCACCTGCTTGGCCTGGTAAGTGATGGTGGCGTGCACTCTCATATTAATCACCTAAAAGCTTTGCTCGATTTGTGCAAGCAAAAAAATTTTAATAACGTACTGGTTCATGCATTTACCGATGGCAGAGATACTGATCCAAAAAGTGGCATTGGTTTTTTAAGCGAATTGCAACATCACATGGACAATAGCACCGGAGCCATTGCAACCATTACGGGCAGATATTATGCGATGGACAGAGATAAAAGATGGGAGCGGGTTAAGGTGGCTTACGATGCTTTAGTAAACGGAGTAGGTTTTAAAACAAATAATTGGCAAGAGGCCGTACAGGACTCTTACAGCGCTGGCAAAACAGATGAGTTTATTTTGCCTATTATCAATGGTAATATTGGTAAAACAACTATTGAAGCCGAAGATGCAGTAGTATGTTTTAATTTTAGAACAGATCGTTGCAGGGAAATAACCGAAGTACTAACACAAGAAAATATGCCAGAACATGGAATGCAAACGATTCCTTTGCATTATACTACTATGACGAAATATGATGATGATTTTAAAAATATTCCGATAGTATTTGAAAAGGATAACCTAGAAAAAACTTTGGGAGAAGTAATTGCTGAAAATGGGTTAACCCAATTGCGTATTGCGGAAACAGAAAAATATCCACACGTTAGTTTCTTTTTTAGTGGCGGTAGAGAAGAACCTTTTTCCGGTGAAAATCGCATTATGATTCCTTCGCCCAAAGTAGCCACATACGATCTTCAGCCCCAAATGAGTGCACAAGGTATTACCGATGCAGCCATTAAAACGATCAATGAACAACACCCCGATTTTATTTGCTTAAACTATGCCAATGCCGATATGGTTGGCCATACCGGTGTATGGGAGGCCGTTATACAAGCAGTGGAAACTGTTGATGGCTGTGTGCAGCAGTTGGTAAACGCAGCTCTTGCTCATAATTACTGCATATTTCTTACTGCCGATCATGGCAATGCCGATTATGAAATTAATGAAGACGGTACACCCAATACCGCCCATACACTTAACCCGGTACCCTTATTTGTAATTGATAATGAATGGCGTGGAGAAGTGAAACCTGGAAAATTGGGCGACATTGCCCCTTCCATATTAAAAAGAATGGGACTGGCCATTCCGCCAGAAATGAGTGGCGATGTGTTGATTTAGAGCTGTTAAAGTTGGCCATTTAAATTCCTAAGCAGCATTTTGCGGAAGAAATTTGACTATATTTAAAGGGTAAAACACAAAGCTTTATTATGACCGAAGAGCAAATGCTTGCCGGAAGCATTAAAAATAACGCAAGTGCGCAGGAGGAACTGTATAATCGGTTCAGCCCTCGCATGTTGGGCGTATGCTATCGTTTTGCCAAAAATAGAGAAGATGCGGAGGATATGCTGCAGGAAGGTTTTATTAAAGTGTTTACTCAATTACATCAATATAGGGGAGAGGGTGCTTTGGAAGGATGGATTCGCCGAATAATAGTACATACCTGTATTAATATTTTAAAGAAGAATAAAAAATTTGCCGATAGTGTGGATATTATTTATGCTAATAGTGTAAGGGTAAGAGAAGAAATGATTCCTTCAATCATGCAAGCAAAGCAAGTAGTTGAATGCATAAGATTATTGCCAACGGGGTATCGGACAGTTTTAAATCTTTATGCTATTGAAGGATTTAGTCACCGGGAAATTGGCCACATGCTCGACATTGAAGAAAGCACCAGCCGAAGCCAGTACACCAGGGCCAAAGCCATGCTGGAAGAAATTTTAGTGAAAAGAAATATTATTCAAAAAAATCGTAAACAGGGTTACGGAAATGCTGCCTCTACAAGTTAATACTTGTAGAAAACCAAACTAAAAAAATGCTTTTTGTGAAAGATGGAAAAAGAATTTTACAGAGACGAATTTGAACAATTTTTGAAGGACACAACAGATGATTTTAAAATGTATCCTTCCAGAAAAGTGTGGCATAGTATTTACAACGATTTGCATCCCGATCGTAAATGGCCATCATTGGCTGTATGCTTACTGTTGCTAACAGCTATCATGTATTTAGGTGTTTCAAATAACAATGCTATAAACTCCGGCAGTAAAAAAACTCAATACAATTATTTGTCTGCATCTTCAAACGAATCAGGTACAGTTCAACTCAAAGAAAGTTTTGCAAATAGTGGTAGTAATGCGAATATTAAAAATCGTGAATTTTTAACAGCCTCAAATGGTAAGGTGGATATTTCTATAAATACTTTAGCCATAGCAGAGTCTAATAATTCTATTAACGTAAACTCTTCACCCACATCTTTTAAAATAGAAGCCGGTTCTGATATACAAAAAGTATCCTCCTTAATTGTAAAAGAAAATGCTACTATAAGTGCAAAAATAATTACTGCTGAAACTAATATTTTGGGCAATGAAGAAAATGCTAAAGAATCCGAAGATTTAGTAGCAAAAGAATACTTGCAGCACATTGCAAATGGCAACAGTAAAAATCCTGAATCAGTTTATAACAAATCACAACAAGCTCAACCTAACGATAACAGGGAATGGATAGATAATTTTGCATTATACAATAAGAAAAAAGAACGCAATTCTTTTAAACGAGGATGGTCAACTCAATATTATGTAGTGCCTTCAGTAGGATATAGGGTACTGTTTAAAAACGAGCAGCTTGCCGCATCAAATGACAATTCATTTATTTCAACCAATAATAATAATGATGTAAAGCCATCCGAACCCAATGAGCAAGGTGCATTGAGTATTGAAGCTGGAGCAGGTGTAATAAAAGAAATCAATTCAAGATTTAGAATAAAAACAGGGCTTCAATTTAATTATACCGATTTTATTACCAATGCTCAAAAATTAGATCATCCTACAACCACTACCGTTGCCTTCAACAACGATTATGGCGTAAGTGTGCAAGGATATAGTAGCAGGTATGCCAATACTCCCGGGAAAAATAAGGATCAATTGCATAACCGAACATTACAATTGTCGATTCCAATAGGGTTTGATTATAAATTGTTAGGTAATAATAAAATTGCATGGTACGCCGGAGCATCTTTTCAACCAACCTATATTGCAGGAGGTTATGCATGGGTGCAATCGGCAGACAACAATTTTTATGTAGATGACCCAAGCCTGCTTCGCCGATGGAATTTTAATGCCGGTGTAGAAAGTTTTGTAAGCATCAAAACCCCAAGCGGAGCATCTATTAATTTGGGCCCACAATTTCGCTATCAATTAATGTCCACTTATTCAAAAAGATACACCTATACCGAAAAGCCATATAGTATTGGTTTTAAAATAGGGTTTTCAAAACCACTTTAATTTGGGTGATTAACTTTTTTAGAGCTCCTGAAAATGGAGCTTTACTTTTTAAAGTATGTTTTAAACATTTTTTTATTGCCCTAATGAATAAAGCAACCTCGATTACAATTAATTTTAACCCATGAAATATTTATAAAAATGATCGAGCTAATTTATACTCCCGTATGTTTTCGAGACGATAATCATTTTTATGGATATACTATCCACGCCTTTGGCGGGACAAGTTGTGCCCAAAAAACTATATAAAATATACTCATGAAAAAACAAATTGTATTTTTTATTGTATCAGCGTTTTTATTTGTTGCAGCATTTGGTTGCAATTATAAAAAAGAAGAAAATGAAAACCAACTTAGCAATGCTGCCGATGCAGATAAACCCGAATTTTTTCCTGTAACAAATTATATAAAGGGGCAAATAAATCAAATAACTACTAATCCGCTTAAATATACCAGCAGCAATGGAAAAACAGATTCTGCCTGGATTAAAACGGAAGAATTTAGTAAAGTGTTTGCCTATTTTTTAACTCCAGAAATTGATAGCACCCACATGGCATCATTATTTACAGAAACAAAGTTTGCCGACAAAACCTTGGGAACTTACACCTTTACATACGAGCCTAAGTCAAAGCTTCCCGATGATTTTAGTTTACAGCGCTGGGATGTTTATGTAGATTTTAAAACCAACAATGTTAAAAGTATTTATTTAGAGAAAAAGGATGGGGATAAGCAAATTCAATTACTTTGGAACAATAAATCCAATTGCAAAATAATACATATCCTTACTGATAAAAATGGCAAAACAACTGTAGAAAAAGAAGAACTGATACGCTGGGATTTTTAAGTACATTCAATGACTTCACAAGAGTTTTCAAAAATAGCCGCTACTATACCTACATCACCCGGAATATATAAATATTTTGATGTGGATGGCAAACTTATTTATGTAGGCAAAGCCAAGCATTTGCGTAAAAGAGTAAGTAGCTACTTTACTAACAATTTATTGAGTTATAAAACGATTGAGTTGGTAAACCGGATTCAAAAAATTGAGTTTACCATTGTAAATAGCGAGCAGGATGCTTTTTTACTGGAAAATTCATTGATTAAGGAATATCAACCACTATTTAATATCAATTTAAAAGACGATAAAACCTATCCATACATTGTTGTAAAAAATGAGCCTTTCCCAAGGGTGTTTTTTACCAGAAAAAAACTTAACGATGGTTCACAATATTTTGGCCCCTTTACCTCGGTTAATAAAGTAAAAGATTTACTGGAAGTAATTAAACAAAATATTCTACTCCGAACCTGTAAATTGAATTTAATCAAACAAAATATTGAAAAAGGGAAGTTTAAAGTTTGCCTTGAATACCATTTAGGCAATTGTAAAGGGCCATGTGAGGGTTTGCAATCCTCAGAAGATTATGAAGTGGGGATTCAGCAAATTAAATATATACTAAAGGGAAATTTAGCGCCTATTTTTCAATATTTCAAAGAACAGGTAAGGGCACAGGCTCAAAATCTTGAGTTTGAAAAAGCAGCTTTTTACCAAAGTAAGATTGAACATTTGCAACATTACCAGGCAAAGTCGGAGGTGGTAAATACCAAAACAGGTACAGTAGATGTGTTTAGTATTTTGGAAGATGCAGATAGGGCGTATGTAAATTACCTGGCGGTAAATAATGGCAGTATTATTCAAACTAAAACCATCATCCTGCAAAAAAAATTAGAAGAAACAAAAGAAGAAGTTTTACTGTTTGCAATTGCTCAACTAAGAGAAACTTTCGGAAAAGAGGCAAAAGAAATTATAGTTCCATTTGAAATAGTTTATCCGGAGGAAGAAATTTTGATAACCGTTCCAAAAGGCGGCGATAAAAAGAAACTGCTTGAACTGTCGATTAAAAATGTAAACTATTTTAAAGAAGAGTTACAGGCTCGAAAAATATTAAAATTAGAAGATAAAACAGTTGAAGAAAAACTGGAAGTGCTAAAGCAAATGCAGACTTATCTTCACCTGCAACAAGTTCCTTACCATATTGAATGTTTTGATAACTCCAACTTTCAGGGAAGCTATCCGGTGGCTGCAATGGTTTGTTTTAAAAATGGCGAACCATGTAAAAAAGATTACAGGCATTTTAATATTAAAACAGTAGAAGGTATCAACGACTTTGCATCTATGAGTGAAGTGGTTTATCGTCGTTATTCAAGATTATTGACAGAAAACAAACCTCTACCCAACCTGGTAATTATTGATGGAGGTAAAGGCCAACTCAATGCAGCACTGGAAAGCATTTCTAAATTAGGCCTTGAAGGAGAACTAACTTTGGTTGGGTTGGCAAAAAATAAGGAGGAATTGTTTTTTGCAGGCGACACAGCCTCTATTGAATTGCCCTGGAACAGCGAAAGTTTAAAACTAATCAGGCGAATAAGAGATGAAGTACATCGCTTTGGTATTACGCATCATCGCAATCAACGAAGCAAAGGAACTTTTAAAAACGAATTGGAAACCATTAAGGGCATAGGTAAACAAACTGCTGATATGCTGCTAAAAGAATTTCGTTCGGTAGCCAATATAAAAAAAGTATCTATGGATGAGTTGGCAAAGTTTGTGGGTTCAAAAAAAGCTTCTATAATTTACGAAGCATTCAAGTAAAGTTTGCAGCATAAAAAAAGGGCCAGGATAAAAATCCAGCCCCGCTTTAAAATCCAATATCCTATGAAAAACCTAATGCAAATGTAAAGTGGAGCAATTGACTAAACTATACCCTAAAATGGGTATTTTTTATTTAAAGGGCATAAAAAAAGGGCCAGGATAAAAATCCAGCCCCGCTTTAAAATCCAATATCCTATGAAAAACCTAATGCAAATGTAGCGTGCAGTAATAGACTATCCTATACCACTTTGTGAGTATTTTTAAAAAAGGGACTAACAGCAAAAAAAAAATTGAGTCTGCCATTGCAATAATCTTCATTTACTTTATCAATGAGATTAATTCTAAATTTATAATTATGTCTTACATTATGTAAACAAGGTAAAAAATATCCCCACCAAAAGGTGGGGACGCAGTTTGCTTTGGTAAACACAAATAGCGCTTTTAAACGCTAAGAACCCATAAACGTTTCAAAAATTTTTGTTATTAAAAATGAAGAATAATTGCATCAGCAACTCTATTGAATGACTATTTCTTATTTCAATCCGCTGCTTTAATTAAAAAAAACTTTCAAAGCTTTTGCTGCTAAAGTTTCATTTATACTGTTTAATAGTAAATTGCAGCCAATTTAAAAATTCATGTGGAGCATCTGTAAAAAAGAATTTAACCAGTTTTTTAGCAATCTTACCGGATATATTGCCATCATACTGTTTTTATTGGTAAATGGTATTTTTCTATATATGTTGCCCGACAGCAGCATTTTTGAGTATGGTTTTGCAAGTTTGGATAAGTTTTTCTCCCTTGCCCCCTGGGTTTTACTATTTCTTGTTCCGGCCATTACCATGCGCTCCTTATCGGAAGAGTTTAAAGCAGGTACTTTCGAAATTTTGAAAACAAAACCACTTACCGCCTGGCAAATTGTTGGGGGCAAATATGCTGCAGTTTTGTTGGTTATTTTAATTGTAATAATTCCCACATTTATTTATATAGTAACTATTAAAACGCTTAGCTCTACCGGTACCATTGATACCGGAGGTATTGCAGGCAGTTACCTCGGATTGTTTTTACTGGCAGCCGTTTTTGCCGGCATTAGTTTGTGTTGCAGCAGTTTTACTTCCAATGCCGTGGTGGCTTTTTTAATAAGTGTGTTTGCCTGCATCATTTTTTACTTTGGTTTCACTGCAATCAGCAGCTTACCGGTTTTTAAAGGTAAATGGGATTATTATATTGAAATGCTTGGCATAGATTTTCATTACCGCAGCATAAGCCGTGGAGTACTGGACAGTAGAGACCTGTTGTATTTTGCCAGTATTGTATTTTTAGCTTTAACCATTACAGTAAAAAATATTTCAAAAAAATAATGAGCAATAAAAAAAACACAATAGCAAAAAAATTATGGCTGCCTTTGCTGCTGGTATTGCTCTTTGTAATTAATTGGGCAGCTTCCAAATGGCATACCAGGATTGATTTTACCAACGAAAAAAGATTTACGCTCAGCCAGTCAACTAAGCAATTGCTACAGTCAATTAAAGAGCCGGTGAAGATTGATGTTTTTTTAAAAGGAAATTATCAAAGCGGCTTTACCAAGTTGGCGGCAACCACACAGGAAACCTTACAGGAGTTTAAAGAAATTTCGGGCAACAACCTGCAGTACAATTTTATTTCGCCCAACGATTCTTTTGAAGGAACAGAAACTACCTGGGGCGATACATTGAGCAATATGGGTTTTGTGCCCATTAATCTTACTTCGCAAATAAAAGAAGGCCAACAGCAGCAACTTGTTTATCCGTATGCATTGGTTCATTTCAAAGAACAAATAATACCTGTGGTTTTATACAAAGGAAAAACGCCTTTGATAAATTTTCAAGATCTCAATAGTGCCGAAGCAATGCTGGAGTACAATTTAGCTAATGCTATTTCTAAAGCTATACAAACCAAAAAATCCATTGTAGGTTATGCAAGTGGCAATGGGGAACCGGTTGATGCAAGAGTGTACGATTTAGTTGAAAACTGTCTTAATATAGATTATCAACTCGCCATGTTCAATGTAAATGAGCAGGCATTTGTTCCAAAAGAATTTAAAACACTCATTATTGTAAAACCTACCCAGCCTTTTACAGAAGCTGCCAAATTAAAATTGGACCAGTATGTAATGAATGGAGGTACCATTCTAATGTTTTTAGACAGGCTGAATGCAGAAATGGATAGCCTTCAAATAAAAAATGAAGTAATAGCTTACGATAGGGGGTTGGGCTTAAACGATATGCTGTTTAAATACGGTGTGCGCCAAAACCCCGATTTGGTGATGGACCTCAATTGCGATTATTTACCTTTTGATGTAAATGGAAATGGCCAGTTTGATTTACTGCCCTGGAATTACTTTCCGGTTATGGAGTCAAAATCAAATCACCCCATCAACAAAAATTTGGGCTTTGTGGCTGGCCGATTTGTAAATTCACTCGATACCGTGGAGGCCGAAGGCATTAAAAAAACTATCCTGCTTAATTCATCTGTAAATGCAAGGCGCATTGCATCGCCTGCGTTAATTAGCGGTAAAGAAAATGTAATTGAGCCTGAGAGCAACCAATACAAAACACCTAATATTCCTGTAGCCGTTTTGCTCGAAGGAAAATTTACTTCTTTGTTTGCCAACAGGGCTTCGCAGGCAATGAGAGATTCCATTACTGCTTACGGCGGCATATTTTTACCCAATGCTATCAACAATACAAAAATTATTGTAGTAGCCGATGGTGATATTGTGTTGAATTCTGTTTCAAAAAATCAACCCATACCCATGGGTTCCAATCCATACACATTTGGAACGCAAAGGGAGTTCCCTTTTGCCAATAGAGATTTTTTACAAAACTGTTTAGAGTATCTTGTAAACGAAAATGGTTTAAGCGAAGCCAAGGCAAAAGATTATGTAGCAAGATTGCTCAATTCAAAAAAAGTAAAAGAACAAAAAACCATGTGGCAGGTTATAAATATAGCCGTACCGGTGTTGCTGGTTATTTTGTTTGCATTGGTTTTTCAATGGAACCGTAAAAGAAAATTTTCATATAAAGCATAATGGATAAAACACAACTGATTTACCTTGTATTTGGTGCCGTAATTTTAGTAGCACTTGTATTTGACCTGGGACTCCTTAGTAAAAAAGGGAAAACTATTTCTTTGAAAACTGCTCTTATTCAAACTTGTTTTTGGGTGGCTCTTTCTTTTTTATTTTGTGGATTTATTTGGTACGAAAACGTAGGCGGGCATGGCAAAGAAGATGCCATTAAATATATTTCGGCATACTTGCTGGAGTGGTCGCTTTCTATAGATAATATTTTTGTATTCATCATTATATTTAATTTTTTCAGGGTTAAAGAACAAAACTATTCAAGAGTTTTACTGCTCGGAATTTTAATGGCTATTGTTTTCCGTATCCTGTTTATTGCAATTGGCAGCGAGCTGGTTGCCCAATTCGATTGGATAATGTATGTTTTTGGAGCATTCCTACTCTTCACCGGTTTTAAAATGTTTACAGCAAATGATGATGAAGAATTTAATCCAGAAGATAACTGGGCATTTAAATTGTTGAAAAAAACTTTTAGAACTACCAATGAAGAACCCAACGGCAAATTTTTCCTAAAAAAAGAAGGCAAAACTTATCTCACTACACTTTCTATGGTAGTAATTATGCTGGGCTTGATAGATATTGTTTTTGCCATTGATTCTATACCCGCTGTTTTTTCAATAATACCCGACCCTAATGATAAATTGTTGATTTACTCCTCAAATATTTTTGCAGTACTCGGTTTAAGAAGTTTATTCTTTTTGCTTAGAGGCGCTGCCGACAGATTTGATTATCTGCAACATGGTATAGCAGTAGTACTGTTATTTATAGGAGCTAAAATGCTGGTGCATCATTGGGTTAAAATTCCGGTGTGGGCTTCTCTAATGGTGATTGTGGTTTGCATTACCGGTTCTATTATGTACTCTGTATTTTACAACAACTCATCGGCAGAGTTGCCGGAAGATACAGCGGAGACGAAAGATGAAGAGAGCAATTAATCTTAATAAAATGAAACCTGAAATATGTTTACAGCCAGGTTTTCACAAATAGGCCAAATATTACAAACGAAGCCTTTGCAAATGCATGGCGATACCGAAGTGCAAATACCGCTTACGGATAGCCGAAAATTGCTCTTTCCGGAAAAAACTATTTTTTTTGCTTTGAGTACTTCGCAGAAAAATGCAAACGAATTTATTGTTCCGCTATACAATAAAGGTGTACGTTGTTTTATCAGCAATCATTTTACTCAAACTGAACTGGAGAATTGTTCCGATGCAAATTTTTTACAAGTACCCGATGTTTTAGCAGCATTGCAACAATTGGCAACGGTGCATCGCCAATCATTTCATTATCCGGTACTGGGTATCACCGGTAGCAATGGAAAAACCATTGTAAAAGAGTGGTTGTTTCAACTGCTAAACGACTCATTTAATATTGTACGTAGTCCTAAAAGTTATAACTCTCAAATTGGCGTTCCTCTTTCTCTTTGGCAAATGGGCAGAGCCAATAATTTAGCAATAATTGAAGCAGGCATTTCGCAAGCAGGCGAAATGGAACGCCTGGAAAAAATGATAAAGCCCGACATTGGTGTTTTTACTTTTTTGGGCAATGCCCATAATGAAGGGTTTATCAATCAACAGAAGAAAGCATTTGAAAAATTGCTGTTGTTTAAAAATTCAAAATGCTTAGTGTATTGTTCCGATGAGGAAAGTTTGAACGAAGCTGTTCAGCAATTCTATAAAACCTATACTGTGCCAGTGTTTACCTGGGGGCAAAAGGGAAATCCTACTCTAAAAGTTTTGCATTTAAAATCGGATGATAAAAACAGTAATGTGAAACTGGAATACAAATCAAACAGCTTTGAGTTGATTATTCCATTTACAGATGAAGCCTCTGTTCACAATGCTATCACTTGCTGTGCCTTGATGTTGTATTTTAATATTCCTGTTATTAAAATTCAGGAGGGCTTGCTCCATCTTAAACCGGTAGCCATGCGGTTGGAATTAAAACAGGGAATCAACCAGTGTTCAATAATAAATGATAGTTACAGTGCCGACATAAATTCATTAACCATTGCACTGGATTTTTTACAACAGCAGCAGCAACATTCAAGGCACAGCCTTATTTTAAGCGACCTTTTAGAAACGGGCCAAAGCCAAGCCGAACTTTACCAAAAGATTGCTTCCATAGTTGCTCAAAAAAAATTATATCGTTTTATTGGTATTGGCGAACAGTTAATGCAGCATCGTCATTTATTTAATTCGGCAGAAAAGCAGCACTTTTATAGCAATACGGCAGATTTTATTAGTCAATTGCCGCAGGTAGGTTTTAACAATGAAACCATTTTGCTGAAAGCTGCCAGAATTTTTCGTTTTGAAAAAATTAGCCGATTACTGGAGCAAAAGCAACATCAAACATTTTTAGAAATTAATTTAAATGCATTAAGACATAATGTAAGAGCCTATAAAAATTTATTGGCACCGGGTGTAAAGATGATGGCCATGGTAAAAGCTTTTAGTTATGGAAGTGGAAGCTTTGAAATAGCCGGTTTGTTGCAACATACAGGCGTAGATTATTTAGGTGTAGCCTATGCCGATGAAGGAGTGGAGTTACGCAAGGCAGGTATTCAATTGCCCATAATGGTGATGAATACTGAAGAGGCCGGTTTTGAATCCATTGTTCAATACAGGCTGGAGCCCGAGCTGTACAGCTTTAGAATATTACAATCGTTTATAAACTTTTTACAACAAAATAATTTACAGTATTACCCGGTACATATTAAATACGATACAGGAATGCATCGGCTCGGTTTTGAACCCAATGATCTTGATAAGCTGTGTAACGAGTTGAAGGCAACCACAAATATTAGAGTGGTTTCCTTTTTTTCTCATTTGGCTGCCAGTGGCGATGCAAAACAGGATGACTTTACAAAACAGCAAGGCAATTTATTAATAGCAGCAGCAAAAAAGGTTGAAGCGGCTTTGGAGTATCCCATTGTAAAACATATTGCCAATACATCTGCTATTCATCGCCATCAAAATTTACAACTNNAAAAATATTAAAGCAGGAGAATCTATTGGCTATAGCCGAAGTGCGGTTGCCCCAAAAGATATGAAAATTGCAACCATAAGAATTGGATATGCCGATGGGTATCCAAGAATATTGAGCAATGGAAAAGGGCAAATGCTGCTAAACGGGCAACTGGCACCAATTGTAGGAAAGGTATGCATGGATATGACTATGATTGATATTACCGATATACCCGCAGAGGAAGAAGATGAAGTAATAGTATTTGGGGAACAGTTATCGGTAAATAAATTAGCCCAATGGGCACAAACCATTCCATACGAAATACTCACTAATATTTCCCAAAGAGTAAAGAGACTTTATTTTGAAGAATAAGGCGCTAACTTATAAATTCTATACATAAAAATTTAGAAATGGAAAATTTCAAAAGCGGCATCCCAATATCAGTTTCACTAAATGCTACTTTAGATGCGGAAGATATCCAACGAAAAACCAAGAGCGACAAAAAGAGACTCCTTGTTATTTCCTCTCTTGCCATTTTGATAGCTATTTCAATTAGTGTTATTGCCAAACTACTTGTTTATTTAATAAACCTTATAACCAATATTTCATTTTATGGTCAATTTTCTATTGAGGAGTCGAGCGCAGTGGGAAATACACTTGGGGTGTGGGTAATACTTATTCCGGTAGCCGGTGGATTAGTAATTGGATTGATGGCATTGTATGGTTCTAAAGCAATAAGAGGACATGGCATTCCCGAAGCAATGGAACAAATTCTTACAAATCAAAGCAAGATAAAACCAACCATTACTTATCTAAAGCCCATTTCCTCTGCAATTTCAATTGGCACCGGAGGCCCGTTTGGTGCCGAAGGTCCTATAATAGCAACCGGCGGGGCTCTTGGTTCTACAATTGGACAAATTTTAAGAATATCTAATTACGAAAGAAAAATATTATTAGCTGCAGGTGCTACAGCAGGAATGTCGGCAATTTTCGGAAGTCCCATTGCTGCAATCTTTTTAGCTATCGAGTTATTACTTTTTGAGTTTTCTCCTCGCTCCATAATTCCGGTTGCTTTAGCATGTATTACCGGAGCGGCAGGACACCATTTGCTATTTGGCCAGGATCCGGTTTTTAAAATTAGTACACATATACTTGCTGCAAATAATACTGCTTTATTTGCTTATAGTATATTGGGTATAATAGTTGGGTTACTATCTATTGGTATTACAAAAATTGTTTACTTAATTGAAGATGGATTTGAAAAAATACCCATCCATTGGATGTGGTGGCCAGCTTTAGGTGGATTGGCAGTAGGCTTAATTGGATATATTGAGCCAAAAACACTTGGAGTTGGTTATAGCAATATTACAGATATTATTTCCGGTAGTCTTACATTAAAAGTTGTTGCCTCGCTCTGCATATTAAAGTTTATTTCATGGGCTATTGCCTTGGGTAGCGGTACATCCGGTGGCACCTTAGCTCCATTGCTCACTATTGGAGGAGCATGCGGTGCTATAATTGGAAGTACAATTTTATATTTATTTCCCGGTGCAAGTATTTCTATTCCTTTATCAGCCATGGTGGGTATGGCTGCTATGTTTGCAGGTGCTTCAAGAGCATATATTACATCAATAATTTTTGCTTTAGAAACTACGGCAGAGGCAAATGCTTTGCTACCATTACTTGCTGCTTGTAGCGCCGCCTATTTTGTTTCTTTCTTTTTAATGGAAAATACCATTATGACGGAAAAAATTGCCCGAAGAGGTGTAAAAACGCCCAATTCTTACGAGCCCGACATCCTGGAGAAAATTAGTATAGATCAAGTAATGGACGACAACGGTTTAATTTTAAGTGAAGAAAATAATGTGAAAGAAACCATTGAATGGCTCGAAGATGAACCGGATTATAAAAGCAACCATTTTATAGTTGTTTCTACAATGGGAAATTACTTGGGTATTATAAGCTCTTCGCAGTTATACAATAAAATTAATTTGCCACAAACTGAATTAAAGTCACTTATTCAACAGCAAGAAATTTCAATTGAAAACAACAAAAGCCTTAAAGAAGCAATAAAAATGATGGCCAATGCAAATGTTGATGTGCTTCCTGTTGTTTCATCCAATTCGAAACATATAATTGGAATATTAACATACAAAAATATTATAGCAAGCTATCAATTAAATTTATCGGAGCATCAACGAACAAAGCCGCATATTTCGTTAAAGAGAAAAAGTTTAAAGCTGCTGGTGCATGGCAAAAAAATAAAACAATTTTTTTATTCGGATAAAGAATAGCGAATTCATTTACCCAAACTCACTATTTACAAAGGAATAAACCCGAAACGAACCGTATATTTGCCCACTTATTATGAAAGGACGCAATCTTATATTAATTATTCTTTTAGTGCTTATAGTAGATCAGGTGCTAAAAATTTATATTAAAACTACTTTCCCTTTAAATACTTCCAGGCAGGTAATGGGCAATTGGTTTTACTTGTACTTTGTTGAAAATCCGGGAATGGCTTATGGATGGAAGTTTGGTGGAGAATGGGGCAAGCTTGCCCTTACCATTTTTAGATTGGGTGCCGTAGTGTTTGGTACCTGGTATCTTTCCAGAATTATAAAAGAAAACTATCACAAAGGATTTATTTTTTGTGCCGGATTAATTTATGCCGGCGCTTTAGGCAACCTTATTGATTCTTGCTTTTATGGTATGATTTTCGATAAAGGAATGCTCTACGATGCACAATTGAACGATTACATGAATTACGATGGATTGGCTGTTTTTTCATCAAATGGGTACTCCTCATTTTTGCATGGCAATGTGGTAGATATGTTTTATTTCCCTTTAATAAAAGGAACATTCCCTGGTTGGTTTCCCATTTGGGGTGGAGAAGACTTTGAGTTTTTTAGGCCAATTTTTAATATTGCCGATGCAGCAATTACCACCGGTGTGCTGACTATATTGGTATTCCAAAAGCGTTTTTTTAAAAATAAAGGAAACGGGAAAGAGAGCAATACCATTGAAACCGAAACATTGGTTGATGATACTACCCAGGTTTCATAATAAAAATAAGAGAACATTTTTTTAAGTTAAATTCATTCAAATGAAATCCATAAAAGCATTTAGTTTTTTAATGATGATTGCAGTAATCCTTTTTGGATGTCAAAAAGAATACAGTGTAGAAAACGGAGGTACTTCGGGTATGGCTACCGGTACTTTAAAATCCGGAGGCTCCGGCGAGTGTTTACCCTCATCGGTACAAGGAGTGTACACCGCCGGCATAGCTACCAATGCTGCAAACTATATTAATGTGGATGTTGATATTACAGCCCTTGGGTCTTATACCATTAATACCAATATTGTTAACGGGTATAGTTTTAGCGCTACCGGTGTGGCCACAACCTTAGGTGTGCAAACCATTAAACTAAATGCCAGTGGTACACCTGTTGCAAATGGCGCCAACACATTTACTGTAAAGTTTGGCACTAGCCAATGCAATTTGGTGGTAGATGTATTAGGTGCTGGCAGCAGTAACTTGTGGAGTTTTAAAGTAGGTACCAGCTTATACTCGGGTACAACCAGCGTAAGTACTGTTACCACTGTGCCGACTACTGTTTCTATATCGGGTACCAATGCTTCTGCTGCTAATTTTAGTTTGGTGCTGGGCACTACTTCCGGTGTTTTAGAAACCGGTACTTATCCTGGCACTGTGGTAGCTCCGGGAAAAGTTTCAATGAGTTTAAATTTTACAGAGGGTGCTACTGCCTATTCCTTTTTATCTATGGTGGGTGGCGATATTTCAACTACAGTAACTACTTACGATAATGTAGCTAAAGTAATAGAAGGCACGTTTTCGGGAACAGCTAAAACAGGTACCCTGCCAACTGCAGGAACAACAGTAACCATTACCGAAGGAAAATTTAAAGCTACCCTTCCTTAAAGAATTATTTTTTTACATAGTAATGCCGCTGAAAACACAGCGGCATTTTTAATGAAAAGGATAAACAAAACTAACGCATAAGTTTCCTTCGTTCAACTATTCCTTTGTATTCAAATGAAATAAAGTAAAGTCCGTTCGATAAATTTGACCAACCATCAATCAAAAGTTGATTGTACCCATGACCTGCATCTTTTTTAATCCTTTTTATCAATTGGCCTTTATCGTTATGAAGTGATATATTAATCGCTCCTGCTTGTGGCATTAATACCGAAGCTTTTATTTCGTTGTTAAATGGATTTTGTACACCAATAACTTGAAAGTTTGCTTGTGTTCCCAAAGAAATAATGTTACTGTATTTAAATAACCCATCGGGTTGTACCATTTTTAAACGGTAGTAATAATTGCCATTCAACGCATCCGGGTCGGTAAAGTTGTAATATGCCGGCGAAATATTTTGTGCATTTATATTGGCTATATCCTCAAAGTTTACACCGTCTCTACTTTTTTCAACAAAGTAATGAGCAATGCCTTGTTCATTGGCCGTTTCCCAATGTAACTGAGCTTTCTTGCCTAATAGGTTTCCTCTAAATCTGGTAAAATTACCTTGTAATATAACACCGCAGGTAACAGCACTCACCATGGTGGAGCTACCATTGCTATATGCACAATCGTTGCTCAAATTGGCAGCCGTAGTTGCAACCACTACCCGATAGTAAACACCACTATCCCCTGCTGTTGCCCAAAAGCTTGGCAATGTGGTTACATATTGATACATACCATTTACCAATACCGGGGTACCTACGCCAGAAGTGCCGGGTCCCACCATATCTGTCCAAATAGTTCCACCTACATTACTACGTTGCCATTTAAAATAAGTATAGCTGTTGTATCTAAATCGAATAGTATCCGATAAGGATACGGGGAACCCAGTTTCTTTGCAGCCTATCACATAAGGATGATAGTTCATTATTAAATCGGGCCCGCAATGTGCCACTTTAATATCATCAATAGCCCAGTCGTTTCCGCCCCCACCGGGCGAATTATTTCTTATGGCAAATTGTGCAAAGGTTTGAGTAGGGCCTGTAACAAAAGTAAATCCAAATTTCTTCCAGGGTACGCCTCGGTCATATTTAATATCACCCGTGGTATAATATGCCACTCCATTCATTTCAAAATTTAAATTTGGTTTTACTCCGGAGGAGTCGTTGCCCGGCCCTGTTATAAAACCATTGGTACCGCTACCTCTTCCCATACTATCGCAACTGCAGCGTGGGCACACATTTCGATACCAGGCACTAAATTCATAATAAGTGTTGGGACATAAATTGTTTAAAGTTTCCTGGTAAGCAATATCTGTATTATAGCTTGCATTTATTAATACCATATAGCCTGCATTTGCCGATGAAGAAGGAGGTGCGTTTCCGGCCGATGGATTGCTGGCATTAGTATGATCTCCGGCAATATCCCATAAGCCAAATACCCTGTTTGAGGAATTGGGTAACGATAAATTTGGATTGGTAGCCGAAGTAGGGCTACTGTTTTTTACAATAGCATAATAATAATCATTTGGTTGACCGGTAGAAATATTTTGTTTAATATAAGTGGTTGTAAATGCAAGTGGCGCAGCCCTATTGTGCGAAGTTCCCTGCCCGAAAGTTCCTCCAAAATCGGAAGTAGCACTTACATTGGTGCTATTCACACAGTATCCATTATTTTGAAATAAGATAATCTTATACTCGGGAAAAACATGGGTAACTGCTGCCCCTGCCGGCGATATGGGCCGGTACCTTACCGATCCGCCAAATTTTAAAGTATCAAAATAATTGGCAGAAGGGTTTATCCGAACCCTGTAACAAACCATCATTATACAATGCGAATTGTAAAAACTTGGCCGACTGCTATCTGACTTAAGCCGACCACCCCTGGTACCATTGGCTTTGTTGCCTACATTGATGGTAATGGCACCAACTGTATTTTTTCCCCAGTCTCCATCCACAGCTTCGGTAAATGGGCCACGGTAAGTAATGCCTTCATTGGTAGCCACCCGCATACTTCCGGGAATATAAATTGTTTTGAGGGGAACATTATCAAACACCTGAACACTATCAATAGTAGTGGCGGATCCCTGGGTCTTAACGGCAATGGTTACCCTAACCTCGATGGTATCGCCGGGATTATAGGTGCCTCCCGTTTTTATTTTGCTGATATTGGCATAACTCTTACCAATATCAACCCTGCCTTGTGCAATTACAAGGCTGCCGGTAAAAATTAATAAAATAGTTAAAAGTGCATGTAAAGTTTTTTTCATAAGCCATAGGTTTAAATTACAATTACATGAACTGCTGGATACCTATTTAACGCATAATAGAGATGTATTATTATTGCGGTTTACGTAAACTTAATAGTGAAATTGTACAGCTTTATTTTAACGTATTTGTACGCATTCATTATAAAGGCGTAATATTTTATAAGTAAGTATCGTTCAATTAGAAGCTAGCTCCCCCGAAATACACGCTTATGAAAGTAAATAACTGGTTACTGTTGACTGGATTTTTGCTGTACAGCTTTATGGTTCAGGCACAGGCAGAAGATTTTTCCGTAAAAAGAATTGTAAACCCCAATACTGCATCCGGCAGGTTCAGGCATCCATTTGCAATGATAATGGGCCCCGATGACTCCCTTTGGATTACAGAAAGAAGAGGATATGTAATGAAAATGAGTACCGTTAACGGAGGGAAACATACATTGCTGGATATTAGTTCAATGGTTCGTTTTACAGCATCGGGTACAAGTATAAAACAAGATGGAATGTTTGGCCTGGCATTGCATCCCGAACTAAATATGGGAACCGGAAACAACTATGTGTATGTAGCCTATTGTTACGACTCTTCATCTGTAAGACGTGTAAGGGTAGTGCGATATACTTACAATAGGACCATACCTTCGCTTATCAATCCGGTTATTTTATTGAGTGGAATTCATGGCAGCGACGATCACAATGGTGGTAGGCTTATTATCGGAAATTATGGAACAGCTGCTATACCCAATTATAAATTGCTGTTTTCTGTGGGCGACCAGGGAAACAATCAGTTTGGGAATGCTTGTGATTCTATAGAGGCGCAATATTCACCAACTACTGCACAGCTTTCATCCGGCGATTTAAGAAGGTATGCCGGTAAAATTCTTCGCATGAATTTAGATGGCGCCATACCATCTGATAATCCTTTAATAAACGGAGTACGATCGCATGTATTTTCTTATGGGCATAGAAATCCACAAGGGTTGGCATTTGAAAGAGATAAGAATAATGAATTAATTGCTAATGGAATCCTTTATGAATCGGAACAAGGCCCTGCTACCGATGATGAAGTAAATATAATTGAAGGCGGAAAAAACTATGGCTGGCCAAGGGTTGCAGGCAGAAAAGATAATGGATGGTATAAATATTATAAATGGGCAGGTACGGCAAATTGCAGCAACTATCCCGGAGAATGCTCTTCACAAATGATGAACAATGGGTTGCCCGAAAGCAGTTTTAATAATCCCGATTATAAAGACCCCATTTTTGATATGTTTAATGCAACACCACCCGGATGGACCGCATGCAACTGGTTAACCAATCCTACATTGGCACCCAGTAGTATTGCGTATTATCCATTTAATAATAAAATTCCGGGTTGGGAACGAAGCCTTTTAATGCCTACTTTAAAATCAAGTGCCGTTTATCGTTTAAAATTAAATGAAGCCGGCAATGCTGCACTGTCGGTATCAGATTCTATTATTGAATATTTTAAAGAGCCTGCATTAAACAGATACAGAGATATTGTAATTGCCAACGACGGTATTACTTTTTATTTACTTACCGATAGTGTAGGTGCTACATCGGGTCCTACCGCCGGGCAAAATGGTGGCGTAACAGACAGAGGTTGTGTTTTGGAGTACAGATATACAGGCTCTGTGCTAAGTATCCCCAATGACTCTACTTTAACTGTTCCTTTAAACAGGTATGTAAAAATATTTCCCAACCCAGCCAGCAATGTTTTAAAAATAGAAGCAGGCAATAAAATTGCCAAACCCGTTCGTTATGAAATGTATGATATGAGAGGCTTACGAATATTGAGTGATATCAGCCGGCAGGTAACTACCACTGTATCGCTGATAAATTTACCGGCAGGTGTTTATTTTATGAAATTGTATAACAGGTTTGATGTATTGGTGAGTACAGAAAAAATTATTAAGATGTAATAATTTTAGATGCCTTTTTAAATGGGTTGCAATAAAAAAGTATTTAAATTTTTTTTTATAATAAAACCTTAGTTAAGGGTACTTACTTTTCTCCCATTGGCTAAGCCAATAGGTTGTTCGTTTCAAATAATAATCGGGAGCAAGTGGATTATAATTTTGGTAATGAAAACCTTTTGATTTAAAAGGTACAGCCGGCTCTATTTGTGTTCCTTCGTGCCACTCATTAAAAGAGGTAATACCAATAAATTTTGCTTTGCTTTGAATGGCTTGTTCAAACATTTCATCATAATAAATTCCATTCTTTCTTTCCCTTGTGTTTTTTCCATTCCATGGTCTTACCCTGCTGTCAATATATCCGGGGCTTACAGAGGGAATAAAAATTTTATGATTGCTATCGGCCCATTGTTGAAGATAGGGCCAGTTAGCCGGGGTAGATCCATAAGTAAATCCTGTAGCGCCAAAGTAGGTATAAAAGCCATCAAACCCCGATTGAGTAAAAAAGTTTTCTTCATTTTTTTCAACCCACAAGCCAATCATAATTGCATCATACTTTGTATTGCGAATGCTGATGCTTCCATTGGGTAAAAGCAAGCTGCTCCATTCTGCAGCAGCAGTAAGATAAGAGTCGTACACAAAGAACAATGGTTTATTATTCATTCTGTAAAAAGCCGGATGTGTTCCGTAACTGTCAATAATTAGTTGAATGTTATCCTTTGTGGTAGCTCCATTTCTTCCGGCAAAAGGCTCAATGTGAAAGCAAACTTTTATATTATTTTTTGCCGCTTCATCCATTATTGCCGGTACACTTTTATAACCAAAATCGGCCTTGTTCCACCAGGTTAAAACTATTACCCCAATACCTGCTTTACGAAGCATTTGCATGTGAGTTTTAATTATGCCCCTGTCGGTACTGCTGTAAGCGCCTAATTGAGGAAAATAGTTGCTCGATATATTGTCGCCACCCGGGATAAAACCCTTGCTGATGGTATCGTTGGCATGTTGTTTTAAAACTGCATGTGCCCAATGGTAAGGTTCGCCATCTTTTTCACTGCTGCCATACCAGTTATAATAAAAACAAAATGCTTTGTTGTTTAAAGTAGATGAAGTATTATTTTTTGTACTACTGCAACGCAAAAAAAATGTTGAAATAAAAATCAAATAAAAAAATGCAGTTATTAATTTCATCATTGAATGTAGTAAAATGTTTTCAACAAAAAAGGGAAGATTTGCGTCCTCCCTTTTTGTTATTTTATATTTCCCACCATATTAGCGGGTATCACCCATTCGTCAAATTCTTTCGGTGTAACATATCCTAATTTTACTGCCATCTCTTTTAAAGTGGTTCCTTCTTTGTGTGCCTTTTGAGCAATTTCGGCTGCTTTGTAATAACCAATTTTTGTATTCAATGCAGTTACTAACATTAAAGAATTATCAACATGTTTTTTAATGTTTTCTTTAATGGGCTCAATACCCATTGCACATTTTTCGTTGAACGAAACACAGCCATCGCCAATTAATCTTGCACTATGCAAAAAGTTGTAAATCATTACCGGCTTAAATACGTTCAATTCAAAATGGCCGTTTGATCCGCCAATGCTTATAGCTACATCGTTGCCCATTACCTGTGCAGCAATCATAGTGAGTGCTTCGCACTGCGTTGGGTTTACCTTTCCCGGCATTATGGAAGAACCCGGTTCGTTATCGGGAATAAATATTTCACCAATACCGCTTCTTGGGCCACTGCTCAACATACGAATGTCGTTTGCAATTTTCATTAAACTTACAGCTACCATTTTTAAAGCACCATGCGCTTCTACAATGGCATCATGTGCAGCCAATGCTTCAAATTTATTTTCGGCAGTTTTAAAAGGAAGTTTGGTAAGCTTGGCAATATGCTTAGCCACATTCACATCGTATTTTGGAGGCGTATTAATGCCGGTACCAACGGCGGTGCCGCCCAACGCTAACTCACTCAGGTGCGCTAATGTATTTTTAATGGCTTTTAATCCATGATCTAACTGCGATACATAACCGCTAAATTCCTGGCCCAGTGTTAGCGGCGTTGCATCCATAAAATGGGTACGGCCAATTTTTACCACTTTTTTAAATGCCTTTGCTTTTTTATCGAGTGTATTGCGTAATTGCGTAATTCCGGGGATAGTGGTTTCCACTAAAATTTTATAAGCCGCAATATGCATGGCAGTAGGAAAGGTATCGTTGCTGCTTTGGCTTTTGTTTACATCATCATTGGGGTGCAGGTATTTTACTTTGTCTGCTAATTTGCCGCCGTTTAATACATGCCCACGGTAAGCAATTACTTCATTCACATTCATATTGCTTTGAGTGCCGCTGCCCGTTTGCCAAACCACCAATGGAAAATAGTCGTCTAATTTTCCTTCCAAAATTTCTTTGGCTACTTTTCCAATAAGATCGGCTTTCTTTTTGGGCAATATGCCTGCTTCCTGGTTAGTGAGTGCCGCCGCATGTTTTAAATAGGCAAATGCCTTAATAATTTCTTTGGGCATGCGGTTAATGTCTTGCGCAATTTTAAAATTATCAACACTGCGTTGAGTTTGTGCGCCGTAATAAGCAGCCACAGGCACTTTTACTTCGCCCATGGTATCTTTTTCAATTCTATATTCCATAATAATATTGTGTTTTTGGAGTTGCAAATTTACAACAGCAAAGCCAAACAATGCAATAACTTATTGTATAAGTATGTCACTAAAAATAAAACTCCTTCGGTTAAAGAAGGAGTTTCAAAAAATTAAAAGACTTAGCTTATTTACCCGTAAAAACTGCTTTTCTTTTTTCTAAAAATGCAGTGGTGCCTTCTTTCATATCTGCTGTTATAAAGCAATTGCCGAATTCTTTGATTTCTTCGGTATAGCCATCTTTGGTTTCATCAAAAACAGCATTGGCTGCTTTAATGCAAGCGGCAACCGCCAAAGGTGCTTTTGAATTAATTAGGGTAAGAATTTGTTTGGTATGCTCCAACAATGTTTCGGCAGTGGTTACATAATTTACAAGTCCCAGGGCTTTTGCTTCATTGGCATCTATTAGGTGGGCACTCATTAGCAACTCCATGGCTTTGCCTTTGCCAATTAAATGCACTAAGCGTTGGGTACCGCCATAACCGGGAATAAGGCCCAGGTTTACTTCGGGCTGGCCAAATTTTGCATTTTCACTTGCCACTCTAAAATGACATGCCATTGACAGTTCGCAACCGCCGCCCAATGCAAAACCATTTACTGCAGCCACAATGGGTTTTTTACTGTTTTCAATTTTAAAAAAAACATCTTGTCCACGTTTGGCAAGAGCCATGGCCTGGTCTTTAGAAAGCGCAGCAAACTCTGAAATATCTGCACCGGCTACAAATGCTTTATTACCACTGCCTGTAATAATTACGGAGCGAATATTATCGTCGGCATTCACTTCATCAATGGCATTATCCAGGTCGTTGAAAACATCTTTGTTTAATGCATTCAATTTATCGGGCCGGTTAATGGTAATAGTACAAATATTATTTTCTGTTTCTAATAACAATGTGGAGTAGCTCATAAAATTCTTTTTTTAGGAAACCGAAGATAGTAATTTTGGGGCATGACCTTTTTGCAGACCATTACCTACATAGGTATTTTTGTATTTGCTCTTACGGGTGCTTTTAAAGCACGCACCTACCGCATGGATATTTTTGGTGGGCTGGTAGTAGCTTTTGCCACAGCTTATGGCGGAGGAACCATCCGGGATCTGCTCATTGGCATTCGCCCGGTAAACTGGATAAATGATAATATTGCCCTGATGCTGGTTTTTAGCGGCACTGCATTTACTTTTTTACTAAAAGAAAATGTGAATCGGTTTAAACGAACTATTTTTTTTACGGATGCTGCAGGATTGGGATTATTTACGGCTGCGGGCATTGAAGTAGCTTTAAGAAACGGCTTGAACGATATATATGCTTTGACAATGGGTGTAATGACGGCTACATTTGGTGGTTTACTCGCAGATATTTTTTGCAATGCGGTTCCTAATTTATTCAAGCGGGGCGAATTATATGCAACAGCCTGCGCCATTGGCGGCACTCTTTACCTGTTACTGAAAGAAACAAATATTGATTCCAATCTGAATATTGCTATTTGTGTATTTCTAATTATTGGCATAAGAATATATTCAAAAAGAAAAAGGTTGATGTTGCCAGAGATATAAATGTATCTGTTAAAAGAAACTTGCATTTGTTCCAAGGTCGACCACCTTCAAAAAGGTGGTCGACCTTTATTTGAATCAGTGGCCATTTAATTGGCAGCCAGTTTGATGGTGCCGGAGAACAGATTAACCTTGTACCTATGAAAAGCAGTATTAACCAGCCACCGGGATCTTATGCAGCTATGGAACAACAGTGGGCAAATACCATTACAAATGGGGGTACTGTGTCTGATGTAAAAATTAAATTGTTGTACGAAAATTCCAGTTTTCCAAATAGGCCTACGAGGATTGTTGTTGAAGCTCGAATAAACAACAGTCCTACTCTAACCTCTTATACACACATTAATTTTTAAGTATGGAAAGGAATAAAAAAGTAGATGAATTTAAGAGTCTTTTATTAACTCAGCTTATAAATATGCCTGATATATTTGGGAATAAGATTAGAATTAAAGTCATATTTCCTCCCTATATTAATAAAGGGTATCAAACGGAGCAGTCAACTTTAGATATTGACGAAAATATTCAGGTTATGGATAAGGCCATTTTATTTAACTATGATTTAGATATAGCTCTTTTTAAATTGATTTATACTGTTAACCAAAATGACGAATTCAATACTTTAGTTTTCGAAACAATAAAAGACAACTTTGAAAATGCTACAATTGAAATTTCCTTTAACCAGGAAGTAGAAGATACTTTTCGGAATAATCTTCCAAAATCGTGGCGTAAAAAAACGATTATTCCATGGTGGAAAAATTCTGATGAAACTAAGGGATTAGAATAAGGGATTATATTTTATAGAAATGCCGGGGGTTTTTTTTCCGGTATTTTTTTAGTACAAAACCATTCAGTCAATCACAAATGAATATTGATTATCTCTGCTTAGCAAGGTCGACCACCTTCAAAAGGTGGTCGACCTTTATCTAAACCTTTATCTGAAAATATTTTAAAGTTTGTGTAAATCATCATCTATACTACATCTCATATCAAAAGAAATAAAAATAGCTCTGCTTTAAACTTCTTTTTTGGTTTAAATTAATTGAACACTGTTCTACTAAAAATTTGGTAAGGTCGACCACCTTCAAAAGCTGGTCGACCTTTATCTAAAACCTTTTCTGAAAATATTTTAAAGTTTGTGTAAATCATCATCTATACTGCATCTCATAACAAAAGAAATAAAAATAGCACAACTTTAAACTTCTTTTTGCTTTAAATTAATTGAACACTGTTCCACTTAAAATAAATAGTTTAGTAAAAAATATTAAATAATGGTTCTTTCACAAGCACAGGAAATAGCCGCTCATTTGCAGCACAACGATGTGCAGTTGGCTGTAAGGCGTATGCTCGATTTAAGCCTCGAATCAAATGACAGCAGTTTTATGCGGGAGTCAATTGCCTGGAGCAAACAATTGAGCGCTTCCAATGGAGAAGATATTGTTTCAGCAAATTTTTTGCAGGAAGGCCATCGCCTCATTGAAAAAGCAACAGCTATTAAAAATTATACTGCATACCAATCAAAGCAGTTGATTAAGGCCAATGGTATTTCAAAAAAATACAGCAAGGGCAACTTTTATTTAAAACCGGTAAGTTTAAGTTTAACCAATGGACAAATTACAGGAATAGTAGGGGAGAATGGAAATGGTAAAACCACCTTGCTGCGCTGCCTTTCCGGTCAGTTGGCCATTGATGGCGGCAGCATTGATTATAGCCTTTTGAACAAACCCGATTACTATAACGTAAAACACTACGTGGCTTTTATTCCGCAGCGTATTCCTCGCTGGTACGGGCAGTTGAAAGACAACCTCCATTTTAGTGCAGCAATTTCGGGTTTAAAGGAAGAAGAAAATGAGTTGATGGTAGATTTTATGTTGGAACGATTGGGCCTTACAAAATTTGCGCTGCTCAACTGGGAGCAAATTAGCAGTGGTTACCGAACCCGTTTTGAACTGGCAAGAATACTATTGCAAAAACCTCAGTTGTTAATCTTAGATGAACCGCTCGCCAATCTCGATATTAAAGCACAGCAAACCGTACTCACCGATTTACAGTTTATTGCAAAAAGTGCTTACAATCCAATGGGCATTATTTTAAGTTCGCAACAATTGCACGAAGTAGAGAAAGTGGCAGATGATGTAATTTTTATTCGCAATGGGGAAAGCATTGTAAACGCTACCAAAAAACAATCCGAAGCCGAAGCTGAAAATGTGTTGGAAATAGAATCAACTGCCTCCAGGGAGCAAATTGCCGAAGTCTTAAAAGAATTTGATGTAAGCATTGGATTTAATGGTGGCTTTTATACCATTTCATCTCCTGACAAAACGGCGGCCGAAATTGGGGCAAAACTTTTTGAGGATAAAGTTACCATCACCTATTTTAGAGATATTACCCATTCTACCAAACGCTATTTTAACTAAGAAATATGAACCGTCCGCTTGTTCCAAATTTTTTGAAAAAATTTGATAATGATTTACTCATTAATAAACCCAATATCTGGAGCACAAGGGTGCATTTGGTAGTTTATTACAGCCTGTTGTTCTGCATGGCTATAGGGCTTTTTGCTTTTGCAACTTTTAATGACCCCCGACGACCGATGCAGTCGGAAGTACCCATGATTTTTACTTTTTTAATAAGTTTTATCGGGCTGGTGGTATGGATGATTTATTTGTTAAGATTTAATGTTTTCAAAAGATTTGGAGAAGATGAAATGGGCAATGGGGTTAAAACATTTTTATTATTTTTTATTGGATTTTTCTTTTTGATTCTTCCCAATTATTTGCCCATGCTAATAGAATCGTGGAAGGCCAATATGAAATACAGCAGTACCGAATTGGTAAAAGATGCTAACAAAATAAATGAGTTAATTGTTATTCATAACAAAGACTTAGTGCCTACTAACTGGGAAACTGATACCCTTATATTGGTAGATAGTAAAGATAAAAGACTGGAGAATAACCCGGCCGAGATTGCCGAACAGCAGGCGGTTACTGTTGCGGTAGATACAGTGATTACGGGCAAGCCTGCTTACGCTACCGCTTCTAATTACAATTACGTAGATAAAGAGGAGTTAGAGGGCCTGTTATTGGTTGCAGACAGTACCCTGCAGCTAAACGATTCTGTTTTTGTAACAGCCAGGTGCCCCGATTTGGAATTTGTTTCTGCCCAAAAGGCAAGCGACTTTAGTGAAATAAAGTTTAAAACAAGCAAGCAGCTATACGACAGTATTGTAAAAGGAAATGTAAACATGAATTTAAATGAACTGAATGCTTCCTTAAATACATTGATTAATAAATATGACAATGACTATAGCAGCTATTATTATGATTACCCTCCCAGCGATCTTTCATTTAGAGCACAAATTCACAGAAATTATAAAGTAGAAGCCGTTAACTCTGGTATTTACAATATCTCCAATAAAAAATATACCTGGGAAAAAGAAAATGTACCGGTTTACCTAAGGGTAATTTTTTACCTTAGTTTTATTCTGGCTACGCTGCTTTTTATTTTTAGGCATAGCACAGTACGAACTTTCTTTTTATCGGTATTAACTGTAGTATTATTAATGATACTCACAGGCCTCATACTTACCGTAACCCATTCATCAGAATTGGGCGTATTGGGGCTAATGCTTTTTTATTACTTTGTATTTTTAGTAGTTTTATTTGCAACTCAGGGGCTTAAAACCCGCACACTATACAGTGGCATTTCGCTGAACCTGGTTACGGCATATGCGGCTTATGTTCCCTTGTTTTGTGTGTTCTTTTTTTACGAGTATCTTCAAAATAAATATAGGTACAATTATCCCGAAGGGTTGTTTAAAGACGAAAATAATCACCGTTTAATTGCTGAGATTGGTGGTGTGGTATTATTTATTATTCTAATTGAACCCGTATTTAAAAAATTATACAGGAAATGGTATGCACTTCCTGAAAATTAATTAGAGCTGAGCAATGAAATTTTTGATGCGGTTAATGGTTGCTTCTTTTCCAATTAAGGATGCAATTTCAAAAACAGCCGGGCCAAATTTTCCGCCCACCAGCATAATGCGCATGGGTAACTGCAATTCGCCGGGTTTAATATTATGCAATGTAGCCAGTTCTTTAAAACAAGTTTCAATTGAAGCAGTTTCCCATGTTAAATCATTCAGCTTTGTTACAAATTCATTGAAGAAGGCAGTTTTTAATTCGCTCCATTTTGGCTTTACAGCGTCCATATCCCATGTGGTAGGAGCTTTAAAAAAGTACCCTGCTTGTTGATGAAAATCTGTAAGTAATGTGCAGCGGTCTTTCACCAGCTCCAAAACTTTATGCAGGTAAGCTTCATCAGTTATTACAATACCTTTCGATTCTAAAACTTCTTTTACTTTCAATTCATAATTTTCAACATCCAAATGTTTTATCCACTCATGGTTGAACCATTTGGCTTTTTCGTAATCGAATTTTGCTCCGGCTTTGTGCACTCTTTCAATTGAAAATTTTTCTACCAATTCTTCTTTGCTAAAGAGTTCCTGTTCTGTGCCATCGTTCCAACCCAATACCGCCAGTAGATTAATAAATGCTTCCGGTAAAAAACCTTTCTCTTTAAATCCTTCTGTAAATTCATTGTTGCGAGGGTCAGTCCAGTTCATGGCAAAAACCGGGAAGCCATATTTGGCACCATCTCTTTTGCTTAATTTGCCATTGGGGCCAAGTATTAAAGGCAAATGTGCCCATTGCGGCATGTTGTTTAATCCAAATAAATATTTCCATAACAAAATATGCACCGGCGCACTACTCAACCATTCTTCTCCACGAAATGCATGGGTTATTTTCATTAAATAATCATCAACCACCACAGCCAAATGATAGGTAGGCATTCCATCTGCTTTTAATAAAACCTTATCATCTACCACCGATGAATCAAAACTAACTTCATGATGTATTAGATCGGTAAAAGATATGGTTTCATTTTCGGGCATTTTAATTCTTACCACACGCCTTGCGCCTTCGGTCAATAATTTTTGGGTTTCTTCTGCAGTAAGGGTCAACGAATTTTTCATGTGCTTACGAATGCGTCCGTCATATTGTGGTGAAGGATTTTCTTCTGTCTTAAAATCGTTCCGCATTTTTTCCAATTCTTCAGGCGTATCAAATGCATAATATGCATATCCTTTGTTGATTAATTCTTCTGCATATTTTCTATACAACTCTTTTCTTTCACTTTGGCGATAAGGCCCATAAGCTCCGCCATGTACCGGGCTTTCATCGGGTACCAAACCACACCAATCCAGGCAATTAAAAATGTATTGTTCGGCACCTTCTACAAAACGGGTTTGGTCTGTATCTTCTATTCGTACTATAAATTCTCCACCCTGTTGTTTTGCAAAAAGATAATTGTATAAAACGGTGCGTACACCACCTAAATGCAAACCGCCTGTAGGACTAGGCGCAAAACGAACCCTTACTTTTTTAGCCATCATTCTGTTTTTGAGGTTGCAAAGATAAGTTTGATAAGGGCAAAAAAAAAGCCGCTAAACTATGTTTAGCGGCCAACATACCACAATTGGTAAACTCAACGTAAAATAATTGTTCTTGGTGGATGACCATTTATTGAAATGGTTGCAATTCTATCGCAGGCGCCATTTCCATAATCTAAAACAGCTACATGGTTTGGGCCTTCAAAACGTATTTTGCCTTTATCAATATTGGCACAAATAAATGCTTTGTGCAGCGGCTCTATAATGGTTGCGGTTCGGGTAACTCCGTTCATATTGGTAACGCTTGCGTTTCCGGCAACTGATACTTCATCGTCTAACCTGCCTGGGGTAGATGAACCGGCAATTTGTGTAACATCTTTAAGAGATTGATACAACCAATAACGGCCATTGGGTGCAGTTATTTTACCATTCTCCACTTTGCGTTGCCAGCCTTTCACCGGTGGAATGCTGGTGTTGGTCCAGGTAATGGTTCCTTCTCTTTTAAAACCATTTACATAATAGTTTTCAAAAGTCATTACGGCGGTACTTCCCGGGCGGCGGATTGAATCGGATATTACAATTTGAACTACACCACTGCGTACAACACCCCTGGGTGATGTACAAGTACTGTCAAATGTAATTCGGATGGTTTTTGGAAAACCGGATGCAGGGGTAACGGTTACGGTGGCACAAGGAAGCAGGTTTTCGTTTTCTGGAGGAGCAAAGCCGTCGCCTTGAAGGTTTCTGTCGGCTGTAACATCCATAAAAAGATCATTGTCTTCTTCGGTCATATAATCTGATACAGCATTATCTGTTGTCATTTCTATAGTTTGTTCAACAGATGGGTCAACGGTGTCGCTGTTTTCTTTTTGGCAGGAACTCAAAAAAGCAACGCCACAAATGGCCAGGGCGAGAAAATAATTAGTAGGTTTCATAACTTATTTTTTTGTTAATGTATGACGGATGGTTATGTAATGGGTTTAATTGCTAAAAAGAAATAATTTTGACAATGTTTTATTTGGTAAAAACACCCGGTATTGTAAAGAAATTATTTCCCAAAAGAATTTGGGATATTGCTACTAATGAAAAAGTATTGTATTTAACCTTTGACGATGGGCCGCATCCACTACATACATTATTTGTATTGGAAGAATTAAAAAAGTACAATGCAAAAGCAACTTTTTTTTGCATTGGAGAAAATGTAAAAAAGTATCCTGATGTTTATTTACGTATTCTTGAAGAAGGGCACAGTGTTGGCAATCATACATTCAATCATTTAAATGCATGGAAAACAAAAGAGGCGGACTACCTGGCCAATATTAAATTGGCGAAGGAATACATAGACTCTAATTTATTTAGACCTCCCTATGGTAAAATAAACAGTTTTATAGTGAAGCAGTTGCTGGCCCCACAATACAATTTAAAAACCGTTATGTGGAGTATTTTGAGCGGCGATTTTGATCCTAATCTTTCAAAAGAAAAATGTTTGGAAAATATTATTCTAAAAGCAGGTAAAGGAGATGTTATTGTTTTTCACGACAGCGAAAAAGCTTCTGCGAAGCTGAATTATACTTTACCAAAATTGCTGGAATACTATTCTCAAAAAGGATGGGTATTTAATAAATTGAACAGTACAAATGCTGTATAAAAAAACTGGGCCTGGGTAGAAACCCTGGCCCGTTTTTAATCCGTACCCTATGAAAACTGATGCCAAGGTACGGTGAGATTTTTTATTGTGCAAAATTATTTTTGTAGATTTTTTACTACTAATTATTATGATAGATACTCATACACATTTGTATTCGGAAATTTTGGAGCCCGACATTAGTCAGGTAATAGAAAGGGCAAAGCAAAACGGAATCGCCAAATTCTACATGCCCGCAATAGACAAAGCTACCCACCTGAAAATGATGGAATTAGAAAGTGCTTATCCGGATACGCTGTTTTCTATGATTGGCCTGCATCCCTGTTCGGTAAAGCAAGATTTTTTACAAGAAATAGAAATAATTAAAGAATACCTTATGCAAAGGAAGTTTGTAGCAATTGGCGAAACCGGATTGGATTTTTATTGGGATAAAACATTTATACTCGAACAATATAATGCCTTAGAAATCCAAACAGAATTGGCATTGCAATATAAACTGCCGTTGGTGTTGCATACCCGAGATGCCATGCCCGAAACAATTGATTTTATTAAAAAGTACAAGGGTACCGGGTTGAAGGGAATCTTTCATTGTTTTGGTGGTAGTATAAGCGAAGCCGAACAAATAATTGATTGCGGTTTTCTGTTGGGTATTGGTGGGGTATTAACCTACAAAAAAGCAGGATTGGATACTGTGTTGGAAAAAATTAACATGCAGCATATTGTGTTGGAAACGGATGCTCCTTATTTATCGCCGGTGCCATACAGGGGTAAAAGAAACGAAAGTGCCTATTTGATAGAGGTTGCTAAAAAACTTGCAGTTGTAAAAAACATGTCATTGGATGAAGTAGATAGGATAACAACAGCTAATGCGGAAAAACTATTTGGAGTATAAAACATAATGGTAGCAATTGACATTCCACATCCGAACATTTTTAGAAGAGGAATGATATCTTTATAGGGTAATAAACTTTTACATTTTCTCAAACAAATATTTTTATCAATCACTTTTACCTTACAGCTACGCCATAGATTGTGGCATCATTAACCTAGGCTTTGGGCTTTTACTGTATAAAAAAAGCACCTGAGGGTGCTTAAATTATATTTTGTTATAGTCAACAGTTACTTTTTCTCAAACAAATCTTTTTTATCAACCACTTTTACCTTGGTACCGTTTTTTAAAGTTTTGCTTACGGCTTCATAAGGCCCCGAGATAACTGTTTGGCCTGCTTTTAACCCTCCGGTGATTTCTATATAGTTAATATCCTGGATGCCCGTAGTTACTTTAACTCTTGAAACCTTATCGGTAGAATCTTTTACAAAAACCACTATATCCAGGTCGTCAATATTAGAAGAGGAAGTTGTGCTTATATTATCGTCTTCTTTTTTTGTTTTCGTTTTTACTGCACCTGTAGTATCGTTTTTATCCCTGGTAGTTACCGCATTTATGGGAACGCTCAATGCATTAATTACTCTACGGGTTTGAATATCTACATTGGCACTCATACCGGGGCGGAATGGAAAGTTTCCTTTGCCTAATAAATCGAGGTAGCTTTCTTTAATAATTCTTACATAAACTTTGTATTGGGTAACATCGGAGGAGGTGCTGGTAAGTGCACTGGTAGTAGCCGCCCCATTATTACTGCTGGCGATTTGAGTAACTATTCCTTTAAACTTTCTTTCGCTGTAAGCATCTACGGTAACAATGGCACTATCGCCGAGTTTTACTTTTGGAATATCATTTTCACCCACATCTACCCGTATTTCAATTTTATCCATATCGGCAATACGCAAAATTTCGGTACCTACATTAAAGCTGTTGCCGGCCACTTTCTCACCTTTCTTTACATTTAATAAACTTACTACTCCATCCATAGGAGCAATAATTGTGGTGCGACTTAAATCGGCGTTGGCCCTGTTTAAACCCGCCACTGCCGATGCTACGCCTGCCTGTCCGCCTTTAATACCTTGCTGTGCTGCATTGTAATTAGCTAAAGCAGCTTTATAGTTTGCGTCGGCAATATTAAACTCGCTAAGGCTAATTACTTTGTCATCAAACAATTGCTTCTGCATATCAAAGGTTTTTTTCGATTGCTCCATTTGAGCTTTTAACGCTGCTAATGCTGCCTGCGAATTGGCTACCTGTGCCTGGCTTTGTGCAACACCGCTTGCAGCCTGGTCCTTTTGAATGGTATAAATGTCGGCATAAATACGAGCCAGTAATTGGCCTTTCTTTACAGTGTCACCTTCTGCTACGGTAAGCTCAGTAATTTCACCGCTTATATCCGGACTTATTTTTACCTCCACTTCCGGATAAACTTTACCACTCGCATTTACGGTTTCAATAATGGTGCGTGCCTGCACTTGTTCGGCTGTTACTTTAGTGCCTTCTGCTTTGCCAAACATCCCCATTTTAGACATTACCAATAATGCCACCACCAATATCGCAGCCCCAATTAAAATTCTTTTTGTAGTCTTATTCATTTTTTATGCTGATATAATTTCTATTATAATTTTAAACCTAATCCCTTATAAAACTCCAATACCTTCATCTTAAATACATAATCAAACTCATTGATGGTATAATCTAATTTAGCTCTCAATAAATTATTTTGAGTAGTTACCAGGTCGAAGGTACTTAACATGCCCACCTCAAAACGCTTGCTTGCAAAATCGAAAGTTTGCTGCGAAGAGCTTACCGCTTTTTTGGATGCATTATACTTTTCCAAAGCAATGAGGGCTGCATTATAAGCAGCATAAATATCCTGCTTTAAATTTAAATTATCATTTTGTTTTTGCAATTGCAGATTGCTTATGCTTAGTTTACTTCTTTCGTAATTTGTTTTAAGACTACCGCCTGTGAAAATAGGAACGCTTAAACTTAAGCCAACAGACTGGCCAAAGTTGTCTGACATTTGATCAAAAATGGGTTCGGTTTTTGAAAATCCGTCTCGTACTGAATTGATAGAAGGGGCCTGTACATAATATTGATTGCCTCCTACGTTTACAAAGGAAGTGGTAGCTATCGGTGCTCCTATAACTGGGCTGTATCGAGGAAATTTACTTACTCTAAAACTACTACTTAATCCGCCAAAAGCAGAAAGGCTGGGATACATTGCCCCTTTTGCAGCAGCACTCGATTTTTCGGCAGCCTTTATTCTATATTCATTTACTAATTGTTGTGGTTGATTGATTACGGCCTGGTTAAACACATATTCAGGCTGAAGATCGGCAATGGGTTCCAATGGTATAGTTTCTATAGGTGGAACATCCACTTCAAAAGCACTTGCAGGGTCAATACTCATAAAATTTTTCAGGTTCAAAATATTTTGAACCACTGCACCTTTGGCATTTATAAAATTTACACTGTCTAAAGAAAGTTGTGCTTCTAACTGAACCTGGTTTAACTCAGGTAGAATGCCTGCCTGCACCTGCTTTTTGGTATTGTTTAATTGAGCAGTGGTTTGCTCTACCTGTACTGCCATTATTTTTTCCTGTTCTAATGATAACAATACCTGCAGGTAAGCATTGGCAGCACTAAGGGCTATATCATTTTGAAGCTTTCCCACATTGGCTATGGCAGCTTTTAATTCCCATTCATTTGCAGCTATTGTATTCCTTTTGCTGTAAAAATTAAATATGTCGGCACTGCTTTGCAATTGAAAGCCACTGTTTAAAAAGGTTTGATTAATACGGGAAAAACTCACGGGGTCTTGTCCGCTACCAAAATTTAAACTAGTGTTACCTCCAAACGTTAAAGATGGATATTGGCTTAGTTCACTTTGCTTTAATGTAAGTGCTGCAATTTTTGCCTGGATTTCATTTTGCTTAACGCCTATATTGTTTTTCATAGCGTATTCTACAATGGTCTTAAGATTCCATTTTTCCTGGGCTTCAACACTTAGAGAAAATACGCTTAGTCCAAGCGTTATAATTAAAATTCGCATGTATAAAAGTATTGTTGGCAAATTTAATATAGCTAGGTTATATTATCAACGGTTAAATGAAAAGATATTTCACTATGTAGGTTTCTTGTTTTTTGTTTTACAGCGGAAGTAAATTAGATGATTTATTAATGTAATACGGGTCTTTTAATACAATTTTTTAAATTTTTCAAAAAGCAGCACATTTAAAAAAATAAGCAGCATTCCATAAAATACATCTTCTAACGGAATAGTGTAAATGCGGAAACCCAGGTTCTCTGCATCATTGTATTCAACAACCGGAATAGCGGTTAAAAATCCATTTACTATTAAAAATGGAATAAGTATTACGGTATAGGAAACAAGAAAAGCGGCACTGTTGAACTCGGGAAATGTTTTTTCAAATACCCAAAACAACAATAAGGTTATTGAAAGAAAAAGAAAAGTGTAAAAGCTGTAATCTTTGCCTGCCACAAAAAAACAGGCAATACCCAAAACCAGGGCTATCATTCGCAAAAAATTGTTTGAAAAAGCATTGCTTTTTATATTTGGAAAATAGCAACGAATGCATTCATAAATAAACACGCAGCAATACGGTACTACAAAAAAGAAAAGGATTTCTTCAATGGGCAACCCATAAAATTGAATGCCACAAATATATTTTTCATTAAAATGCCAAATGCCCTGAGCCGTAAACAGTGCATCCCAAACTATATAAAATACAGCCGGTAATATCATTGCGGGTGAAAGCCATTTCCATTTTTTGTAGAAAGCCACTTTTTTATCGAAGCTGAGCGCCAGCGGACCGGCCAAGGATGCGGCCAAAATAAGGAAGTATGTGTAGTGTGGATTCAATGGATAAAGATAAGGGAAAGGTATTTTCTTTCGGCTTTATACCTCATCCTAAAAAAAGCTTCGACCCGTGAAGACAGGATTCGAGAAAACATTTAAATAGAGCACCGATAGACCGGGACCACTAAAGATGAACAAAGTTCAACCGCCGGTTTCCAACAAATTCTTTTTTTGTAATTTCTTATCCTGCCTTACTTTGTCCCAATATTTTTTAGCCACCCACAACATGCCAAAACTTTCGCCATCTTCTTTACCTAAATGTTTGTGATGCATTTTGTGTGCCCATCGAAGGGACTTTATATAAGTATTGTTGCTTCGGGTAAACCATTTAAAGCGTTGATGAATGATAACTTCATGTATCAAAAAATAAGCTAATCCATATAATGCTATTCCAAAACCTATAGCTGCTACCCAGTACACTTTGTGCTGTAAACCCAGCATAATGCAAAGCCAGCTGGGAATGGCAAATATTAAAAAGAAGGCATCGTTTTTTTCAAAAAATCCGGGTGAAGGTTGGTGATGGTCTTTATGCAGGTACCACAAAAAGCCATGCATCACATAGCGGTGAGTAAGCCATGTAATGCCTTCCATTAAAAAGAAGCTCGCTAACATTATCAGAACAAATAATATCCAGTTCATAAAAAAGTGCGTAGCAATAAAAAAAACATTGCCTGAATCAACAACAAATGTATGGCGAATTTATTTTGCTTATTGAATGGAAGTTTATGAAATATCAACAAAAGCAACAGGCTCACCACAAACCATGAAATATAATTTAACGATGGAATTTCGCCATTACCCAACCATTGCCAATAGCCCAATTTAATGGCAACGGGTTCTATTAACCAATCCATAAATACGGCCAAGGTGGCTCCGTCTATTACAATGCTTAATGTACGCATGAGTGTAGATGGCTGTACCATTTCGTTGGCCAGTTTTGACGATAACCTGTATAAAAGGGTATGTACTGCAATGCCACAGCAATAAATAATAATAAACCAATTGATACCAATAATAAATGGAACATTATAAATGCCAGGGCCTAAAACATTGCCGTATTGATAATTGCCAAACAATATTCCTGTTGTGGTGCCAATGTATTCAACAACAATACCCACAACAAAACATGCTATAAAAAAAATGATAAATGCCGGGTTTATTTTTTTTTGTGTATAAAAAAGTAAGCCCGCCATTAATAAAAGATGAAAGGGTGTAGTACTCACAATCCATTCGCTTTTAAAATACAACATACCCACCAGTCCTACCGCATGAAAGAGGATAGCAATGGCAGTAGCAATGGTATCTTTTGAAAATGAATTCAATGATGTTGATACTTTTTTTGGTCTTGGGCAATAAGGTTAGCTGTAATGGCTGCGCTTTTAAGGCAAAGCGGAATGCCGCCACCCGGGTGAACCGTTCCTCCGCAAAAATATAAATTTCTTAAATCGCCGCTATTTGGTTGCCTTTTAAAAGCTGCCATTTTTGTGTTGGAACTTGCGCCATACAAGGCTCCTAAATAACTGCCTGTTTGCAGCTCAATGAGTGTAGGGTTTAAAATGGTTTCCGATTCAATAAGTGGTTCAATATCGGTTTGGAGTAAACGATTTAGTTTTTCAATAATGGATTGTTTTATTTGCTGCTGCTTTAATTCCCAATCATCACAGCCGGCCGGAACATTTACCATCACAAACCAGTTTTCTTTTCCGGCAGGTGCATGAGCCGTATCGTATTTTGAAGTGATATTGATATAAATGGTAGGGTCGCTGCTTATTTTTTTGTGATTAAAAATGGCCTCAAATTCTTCTTTATAATGTTTGCTGAAAAAAATATTGTGCAGGCCAAGTTCATTCATTCTTTTATTGATACCCCAATAAAATACCAAGGCACTGCTGCTGCGTTCCTGCCGTTCAATCTTTTTTACCTTATCGAGGCGGCCAACTAATTGTTGCCAGGTAAAGTAACTGTCAACATTGCTTACTACCAGGCTGGCTATTTTATTTTCATTATTAATAACAATCCCTTTGGCAATTCCTTCGGTATGTATAATATGCTGTACCGGTGCATTAAAATGAAACTGCACTCCTTTTTTTTTGGCCAAGCTATACAAGGCATTGGTAATACTAACCATTCCGGCTTTTGGATAAAAAACGCCCTGGTTCATTTCTAAATGAGGAATGAGGCTAAGCATGGCAGGGGCTTTAAATGGATTGCTGCCATTGTAAGTAGCAAACCTATTAAATATTTGCCGGAGCTCATGGGTTTTAAATTTTCTGCTATTATATTGACTAAGTGATTTAAACAAGTAGGCAAATTTTACAGCAGGTAATGCACGCAACACATTTTTGCTCAACCAGGTTTTTCCTTTATTGATGGGATGATTCAAAAAAATAATTCCAATGCGATTATATAGTTTTTGAGATGCCGACAAATAGTTGAGTACATTTTGTATGGGTTCGCCTGCCACCGCTTCTGCTTCGTTTGCAAAGCTTTCTGCATTGGCAAAGGCGTTAATTTGTTTGCCGTTTTCAAAAAAATATTTACAGCTTACCGGCACACTCTCATAGTTTAAATAATCATTGAGCGTTTCGCCTGCATCTGAAAATAATTCTTCTAAGTTTTGTGGTTGGGTAAACAAAGATGGTCCTGCATCAAATTGAAAGCCGTCTTTTTCAAAAGCCGTTAGTTTGCCGCCGGGGCAATTATTTTTTTCATACACATCTACACTAAAGCCTTGTATGGCGAGCCTTATTGCAACCGCCATTCCGGCTACACCTGCACCTATTACAATTGCTGATTTTTGATTACTCATATTGGCTACAATGTAGTGTTTGCAAGATAAGTTTCTAACAGGGGAAAAGCAATTTTAAACCAGGACGTAAAAACATTTGGTTCTAAATGTAATTTACTTTTTATGGCTTCCATCTGTTGAAAATGATAATGGCTCACTTCCTCTTCATTGGCAAAAACAGGGCCATCATAATGGCCAATAAAAACATGGTCTATTTCATTTTCAGAAAGACCATTTTCAAAAGCAGATTGATAACTAAAGGTGAAAGCATGTGTTAGATCTGTTGTAAATCCGAGCTCTTCTTTCAATCTGCGAGCGGCAGCATCCTTTGTGTTTTCTCCGGGTAGAGGGTGGCTGCAACAGGCATTGGTCCATAAGCCGGCGCTATGGTATTTTTGTAAAGCTCTTTTTTGCAAAAGCATTTTACCATCACCGTTAAAAATAAATACACTAAATGCCCTGTGCAATGCAGCCGTTTTATGCGCCTGCAATTTTTCCATTTCCCCAATGGCCTCATCCAATTTGTTTACTAAAATTACCTGTGTCAAAACTTACAATAAATTGAGTTGACTGCTTAAGCCGGTTCTTAAAAATATAAACGCTTTGTGATAATCGGGTATGCGTACCCGTTTATGGAGTAGTACCGTGGGTTGTGCTCTTTGAATTTTTTTAAACAAAGACACATAGTATTTGTAAGCAAGATAAACACCATACCTGGCTTTTGCCGGCAATTGAACGATGCCTTTATAAGCAGTATCGAGGTCGTTTTTAATATCCGCCTCTACCTGCTCTTTCATGGCAGTTGTAAAATTTTTAAAATCCACACCAGGAAAATAGGTTCTGTTCAGTCCCTGGTAATCGGCTTTGATGTCTCTTAAAAAATTTATTTTTTGAAAAGCAGCTCCCAATGCTTTTGCGGAAGGCTGTAGTTTTTCAAATGCTTGTTTATCGCCTTCGCAAAAAACATACAGGCACATAAGGCCCACCACTTCGGCACTGCCATATATATAATCTTTGTAGCCCTGCAAATCGTATTTTGAATATTGCAAATCCATTTGCATGCTGTTGAAAAAAGCTTCTACCAGGGTTAGGTCAATTTTATATTGATTCACAGTTTGCTGAAAACTATGCAAAATAGGGTTGAGGCTAATGCCATCCTCAATGGCCTTAAAAGTTTGTGCTTTAAAATCGGCAAGCAATCTTTCTTTATTGTGCTGGTGAAAAGTGTCAACTATTTCATCGGCAAATCTTACTAAGCCATAAATATTGTAAATGGGCTTGCGCATAGAATGATGAAGCAACAAAATGGCTCCACTAAATGAAGTGCTGTATCGCTCCGCAGTTATTTTGCTGCACTGGTTGCTTAAACTATCAAAAACATGCATCATAAAAAGTAAATATAATTAAAACTCTTTTAGAATTTCCTTTGCTACCACTTCGCCACTAATTAAAGCGGGCGGTACGCCAGGGCCGGGTACTGTTAGCTGACCTGTGTAAAACAGGTTTTTCACTTTTTTACTTTTGAGAGATGGCTTTAGAATTGCAGTTTGTAATAGGGTATTGGCCAGCCCATAAGCATTGCC
>DEHT01000099.1:0-29275 GCA_002352045.1 Chitinophagaceae bacterium UBA2793
AAATATTTAGGCAAATGGAATGGAAGAAAATTACCCGTACCCACAGCGCCAACTGTAGAAAACCCGGCAAAAACCGAAATTGATTTTGTAAATATTCCCACGGCGGTACAGGCCGAAATAAGGGTGGGTAATATTGTAAATAACCCTTTAAGCAATCCCGATTACCATGCCTTACTTTTAGCTAATTATATTTTAGGCGGCGGTGCAGAATCAAAATTATTCATGAACCTAAGGGAAAAACACGGGTTTACGTATGGCAGTTACTCCAGTGTAGGCAACGGCAGGTTCCCCTCTTTATTTACTGCAACTGCAGCCGTAAGAACTGAAAAAGTGGATAGCGCTTCAGCAGAAATTTTTAAGGAAATACTTGCCATGAGAGATGGAAAAGTAACAGCAGAAGACCTTGCCAATGCCAAGGCATTATTTAACGGCAGTTTTGCCTTAGGTATGGAAGACCCTGCAAAAACCGCCACCTATGCCAGCAATATTCTTATTAACGGCTTGGAAAAAGATTTTTACCGCACTTTTCTTCAAAAAATTAATGCAGTAACATTAGAAGACATTAAACGGGTATCACAACAATATTTTAGTGAAAACAACTCCAGGATTTTAATTGCCGGCAATGCCGATAAAATTGTTCCCGGGTTGCTTAAGTATGGATTCCCCATTAAAAAGTACGACAAGTTTGCCGACCCGGTAGTGGAAGAAGTAAAAGAAGTAAAGGCCGATGCATCGGTAAAAACAACCGATAAAGTTTCTGCATTTGATATTGTAGAAGGCTACGTTAAAGCTATTGGCGGTAAAGAGGAATTGAAAAAAATAAACAGCAGCTCAACCACCCTTTCGATGGAAGTAATGGGCCGCAGCTTTGAGGGTACCGAAAAAAAGATGTTACCCAACTCTACCGCAATGGAATTAAAGATGGGCACAATGACTATTTTTAAACAGGTATTTAATGGCACCAGCGGTTACCAGCAACAAGGGCCTCAAAAAAAGGATTTAGATGAAGATGAAACCAAAGAAATGAAAGATGAAACCGGTATTTTTCCTCAACTGAATTACCTAAGAAGCGGGTATAAACTGGATTATCTTGGGGCAGGCAATTACAATAACGAACCCACTTACCGCTTAAAAGTGGTAATGCCCAGCGGCAAAACAGCCATTCAGCAATATTCCATAAAAACGGGTTTATTATTACAGGAAGAAGCCACCAATGCAAAAGGCGAAGTGGAAATATCCGTATATAAAGATTACCGTAAAGCCGGCAATATTACCCTGCCGTATGAAATTTCAAAAACCCGTGATGAGCAGGAAGTTACCCTAAAGGTAACCGATGTTAAATTTAACGAGGGAGTAAGCGCAGAGGATTTTCAATAAATCATTAACTAAATATTCTTCAACGGGTTGTATTATTACAGCCCGTTTTTTTTACACCTAACCTCCGAAAACCACTCTTGTTAAGGGTTTCAAAAAACTTCACCAATATGATGAGCGGCAAAAAAATTATAATGAACAAATCTATTTTCGTTATAGAATTTTTCTATAGCCAAATAAAAACAGTTTATGAATTTAAAAAAAGCGCTACTGTCTTCACTGTTGCTCCTTTTTTCTTCAGTGGCTTTTGCACAGCCAAATACCGCTTTTGAACTTGCTGCAATAAAAACTGCAAAACACATTAAAATTGACGGCTTACTGAATGATGAAGCCTGGAAAGATGCNNGAACCCCGGCTCTAAAGAACGTTTTGCCAACCGTACCATCGGTTACCTGATGTACTCCGATGTGGGGATCTATTTTGGTGCATACTGCTACGAAGGCAGTAAAGATAGTATTGCCACCGAACTCGCCGGCAGGGATGGCTTTGGCACCAATGATTATTTGGGCATCACTTTTGACACCTATCATGACCACCTTAACGGTTTTGAATATTTTGTAACTCCACTTGGCGAACAATGGGATGCAAAAATGTCTCCGCCGGCGCCCAACTCCGAATCAGAAGATTTTTCCTGGAACGCCGTTTGGGAAAGTAATGCAGTAATACATAATGATGGCTGGAGCGTGGAAATGTTTATCCCTTTTTCTGCAATACGATTTGGAAAAAAAGAGGTACAAGACTGGGGTTTTAATATTACACGCCGAAGNNCAATACACCTGGTACCCAATAGACACCAGGATAAACGGTTTTCTCACCCAGGAAGCCGTATGGAAAGGCCTTACCATTGGCAAACCTCCCATAAGGCTCCAGTTTTCTCCTTACTTTTCTTCATACATCAATCATTTTCCATCAACGGACCCTGCAGTAAAAAGCTGGACTTCATCCGTAAACGGTGGTATGGATGTAAAATACGGCCTTAACCAGGCCTTTACTTTAGACCTCACCCTTATACCGGATTTTGGCCAGGTACAAAGCGATAATCTGGAACTTAATTTAACCCCATTTGAAATAAAATATGCCGAAAACCGTCCGTTTTTTACAGAAGGAACAGAACTTTTTGGTAAGGGAAATTTATTTTATAGCCGGCGTATTGGCGGCTTTCCGGTAAATTACTTTGCGGCACAAGATCAGCTTTTGCCCAATGAGCATTTGGTGAAAAACCCTATTGAAACCAAATTAATTAACGCCACTAAAATTTCCGGCCGCACGCCAAAAGGATTGGGCATTGGTTTTTTTAATGCCCTTACCGCTCCGCAATACGCCATTGCTGAAGACGACAAGTTTCAGCAACGAAAAATTGAAACCAGCCCGCTTACCAACTATAATATTATTGTATTAAATCAATCCCTTAAAAACAACTCCAGCATTAGCCTCGTAAACACTAATGTATGGAGGAACGGCAAAACCTATGACGCCAATGNNTTTCGACTTTAATAACAAAAGTAACCGGTGGAATTATGGGGGAGATTTTTTTAACAGCCGGTTATTGGGCGCCGGAACAAACGGTAAAACCATTTCAGGTTATTCTCACAAACTGTATTTCGGAAAATCCAGTGGCCGGTTTACATTTAATCTAAACCAGGCGTTAAGTGATGATAAATACAATACCAATGATATGGGCTATTTTACGTTTAATAATTTTTTAAACCACAGTTTATATATAGGTTATAATTGGCTTAAACCTACAAACTGGTATAATAAATTTTTCCTGAATTTTAACGCAGGTTACTCCAGGCAGTTAACACCGGGTAAATACCGTAATGCATTTGTTAATGTAAATGCCAATACCCAGCTAAAAAATTTATGGACCATCGGCGCCTTAATTGGTTATGAGCCGGTATATAATGATTTTAATGAACCAAGAGTGGAGGGCAGGTTTTTTAAAGGCTGGGAAAGCCTCTATGGTAATCTCTGGTTTGAATCCAACGGAGCTAAAAAGTATATGGCCAATTTTAATTTATTTTATGTAACCCGGAGTATGTTCAAAGGGTATATGTTTGAAGTTGAGTATTTTCAACGCTACCGTTTTAGTGATAAATTCTCCATTTCGCATGAGTTAAGCATAGAGCCACAGGTGCGCAACATTGGCTTTGCCAATATTGATGGCAATGATATTATTTTTGGTAAAAGGTATCGCAATGAAATTGAAAACAGCTTAAATTTCAAATATAATTTTAATGCAAAATCGGGTATCAATACCCGCATACGGCATTATTGGAGCAAGGTAAAATATAATGAATTTTTTACCCTTCAAAATGACGGCACTTTGGCGAGCAATAGTGCATACAATCAAAATGAAAANNTTTGATTTTAAGAACGATACCGAAAAAGGCTATTTCCACAATTTAGGCAATACCATAAAGGCCGATCAGAATAATAACCTGTCTTTAAAAATAATTTACTTCCTGGATTACTTAGAGTTTAAAAAATGGAGAAAGAGAAAATAGGTTTACATATTTCTCCGGTATTGCCCGCCTACCTGGTAAAGGGCATTGGTGATTTGGCCCAGCGAACAAAACTTTACGGTTTCCATCAGTTCTTCAAACAGGTTGCCATTGTTAACGGCTGTTTGTTGTAACCGGGCAAGCATTTCAGCGCTTTTATTTTTATGCCTTTCATGAAAAGCTTCGAGGGTTTTAATTTGAAATTCTTTTTCTTCGGTAGTGCTGCGGATTACTTCCTGCGGTAAAATGGTAGGTGAACCCTGCTTGCTTAAAAAAGTATTTACACCCACCAATGGATACTCACCCGTATGTTTTAAGGTTTCATAATACAGGCTTTCTTCCTGGATTTTATTGCGCTGGTACATGCGCTCCATGGCGCCTAATACACCGCCCCTGTCTGTAATGCGGTTAAACTCATGCAGTACGGCCTGTTCCACCAGGTCGGTAAGTTCTTCAATTAAAAAAGATCCCTGATTGGGGTTTTCGTTTTTAGCCGTACCCAGTTCCCGGTTTATAATTAATTGAATGGCCATTGCCCGGCGAACACTTTCTTCGGTAGGTGTGGTAATGGCCTCATCGTAAGCATTGGTGTGAAGCGAATTGCAGTTATCATAAATAGCATACAAGGCCTGCAAGGTGGTGCGAATATCATTAAAGTCAATTTCCTGCGCATGCAAAGAGCGGCCACTTGTTTGAATATGATATTTTAATTTTTGGCTTCTATCGTTCCCCTTGTATTTATGCTTCATGGCTTTTGCCCATATACGGCGAGCCACACGGCCAATCACACTATACTCCGGATCCATACCATTACTAAAAAAGAAAGAAAGGTTAGGAGCAAAATCATCAATATGCATTCCACGGCTCAGGTAATATTCCACATAGGTAAAACCATTGGCCAAAGTAAATGCCAATTGGGTAATTGGGTTGGCACCCGCTTCAGCAATATGATAACCGCTAATGCTTACACTGTAAAAGTTTTGCACTTTATGGTCAATAAAATATTGCTGCACATCGCCCATTAATTTTAATGCAAACTCTGTAGAAAAAATACAGGTATTTTGTGCCTGGTCTTCTTTTAAAATATCTGCTTGCACTGTACCTCTAACGGTGCTTAATGCTTTTGCTTTTATTTGATGGTACACATCTTCGGGCAATACATCTTTGCCACTTAATCCCAACAAGCGTAAACCCAATCCATTGCTTTCGCCCGGTAAAACAGCATCCTCTTTATCCAAAGAAGCAGTTTGAATTGTAAGCTCTTTTGGTAGTTTACTGTGATGAACCGGTTTACCATCTACCCCAATATATTTTGGAAGTTTTTCAATATCAAATTTGGATTCAATAATTTTATTTACTTCTTCTCTTAAATTATTTTCAATAATATATTTTTCGCAAAGCTGGTCAATAGCGGCATTCATAAAGAAAGCAAGCAGTATGGGAGCCGGGCCATTAATGGTCATACTCACCGAAGTTTTAGGGTCGCACAAATCAAAACCACTGTAGAGTTTTTTGGCATCGTCCACCGTGGCAATGCTTACACCACTGTTACCCACTTTACCATAAATATCGGGGCGATAAGCCGGGTCTTCTCCATAAAGTGTAACACTATCAAAGGCTGTACTCAACCGCTTTGCAGGCTGGCCAAGGCTTACATAGTGAAAGCGACGATTGGTTCTTTCGGGGCCGCCTTCGCCGGCAAACATTCGGGTAGGGTCTTCGCCTTCTCTTTTTAATGGAAACACACCTGCTGTAAAAGGAAATTCACCGGGAACATTTTCCTGTAATTGCCATTTTAAAATATCGCCCCAGTCGTTGTATTTAGGCAACAACACTTTTGGCAAAACAGTACCCGATAAACTTTTATAAGTGAGTGGTTGTTTTATTATTTTATCTCTTACTTTAAATTCGTAAAATTCTTTACCATAACGGTCTTTAACAAACGCCCATCCCTCCAGTAATTTTTTATTTTCCGGATGCAAATTTTCCTCTAATTCTGTTTGGAGTTTTTTTACTTCGTCCAATGCAGTGGAAGATAGTGAACCACTCACACCATTTAAATGATACAGTTGCCTTGCAATGGCCGCTTGCTCGTTTACCCAACTATCGTAATCGCCAATAGATTCGGTGATTTCTGCCAGGTATCGCACTCTTTTAGGAGGTATTATGGTAGATTGGTTACTGGTGTCTTTTGTATGGGTATGATGCTCTACATGTCCTTTAAAAGTAATGCCGGTTTTTTCTTCTAATTTTTCCATTAGCCTTTCAAACAATTCGTTCACGCCTGCGTCGTTAAACTGTGCGGCAATAGTGCCTACCACCGGCAACTCTTCATCTTTTGCATTCCATAAAGTATGATTGCGTTTGTATTGTTTTCTTACATCATGCAAAGCATCTAAAGCGCCGGCTTTATCAAACTTATTTAAGCAAATAACATCGGCATAGTCGAGCATATTTATTTTTTCTAATTGCGATGGAGCACCATATTCCGGCGTCATCACATACATACTCATGTTGCAATATTCTAAAATGGAAGCATCGCTTTGGCCAACACCGGCACTTTCTAAAATGATAAAATCAAAAGCGGCAGCTCTACAAATATCTATTGCCTCCTGCACATATTGGCTTAGGGCAACATCGCTTTCCCGGGTTGCCAGCGACCGCATATAGGCCCTTGGCGAAGAAATGGCATTCATGCGAATACGATCGCCCAGCAAGGCACCTCCGGTTTTTTTCTTACTGGGGTCCACAGAAATTACTGCAATAGTTTTATCGGTATAAGTATTTAAAAACCTTCTTACTATTTCATCTGTTACCGAAGATTTACCTGCACCGCCTGTGCCGGTAATGCCAAGTACCGGTGCGCCTCCTTTGCCTATGGGTGAAGTATTATTGTTGGGGATTCCATTTTCAACATTGGTAATTTTCCTGGCGATGGTTCTTACATCTTTTACTTCACCCAAAGTCATGGGTTTAGGATAGTGGCCATTTCCGTTTAGGCTAAAGTCACAGCTTTTTACCACATCTTCTATCATTCCTTCTAAGCCCATTTTTCGGCCATCATCCGGACTGTAAATTCTTGTAATACCATAAGCATGCAGTTCTTCTATTTCGGAAGGAAGTATGGTACCGCCACCACCGCCAAAAATTTTTATATGGCCGCAACCGTTTTCATCCAACAGGTCTTTCATGTATTTAAAAAACTCTACATGCCCGCCCTGGTAGCTGGTAATGGCTATGCCCTGCACGTCTTCTTCAATGGCACATTCTACAATTTCGGCCACACTTCGGTTGTGCCCCAGGTGAATTATTTCGGCGCCTTTACTTTGTAAAATCCGGCGCATAATATTTATGGCGGCATCATGGCCATCAAATAGTGCAGCGGCAGTAACTATGCGTACTTTATTGGTAGTGGTAAAACTCATAGCAAAAATTATAGCAATCAATAATAGGGTAAATAGCTACCCGGACGGCAAATTTACAGAGAAAGGGTTACTCTTTTTTCCTTGATTTTGCTTTAAGAATATTGACCAAATCGGCTTGCAATCCTATTGAAAGATTAAAAAACCTGGAATCAATAAAATAATTGTCAATTAGCTGGCTTATTCCTGCTTGCAATTCAGCTTTTACATGAGGCATTTTTTTTACAGCAAAATTGATCGACATTGCAGGTTCCCAAAAAACAAAAATGCCTTTATGAAGTTTGTCTAATTTATATGTTCTTAATTGTTCGTTGGTATAATTGGATTTAATGTTGGTATAATTTATAAAGCTAAAACGTGAAGTAACAGAAAATGAGAATTGCGGAGAAGATTGCTGAATGAAAGCTGGCTGCACCCAATATTTTACTACATCGGTACGATGTGAATTAATTAATTGTATTGATCCGGAATCATTTTTAATATCATTAAACGAAAAATTTCCCTTGCCAATACCTGCGAACACCTGGAATAAAGTTGCCTTATTGTTATTGAATGGGGAGAAATAACCCCCGGCAATTTCCAACATTTTTCTATTATACCGAATGAGCACTGCTTCTTCGTTAATATTTTTTCGGCCATTTTGTTCGGAGCGGTAATAGTAGTTAGCCTGCATTGCCCAGTGATTGCTTATTGCAATGGCACTTTGAATATCAAATCCATTGGCTCTTGAATTTTCGCCCTTCCATACTTCTATTTTATTAGCAAAATTTGTGGCATAAGTTAAAGAAAGTTTTGAGTCGCCTTTTTGTGTAAGTAAGGGTACATTTTGTGCAGATGGNNGGTACATATTTAATGCATTTTAAAAGTAAGCATCGCAAAATCTTCAATGCTTAACGCTTCGGCACGTTTATCAAAAATTTTATCGGTGAGTACATCGGCCGAAAACAATCCTTTTACGGCATTACGCATAGTTTTTCGGCGTTGATTAAAGGCAGTTTTTACCAGGTTCTTATATGCCCTATCCGACTTTACCGGAAGCAGCTCGGTTTTTCTGGTAAGTTTAATAACGCCACTCATTACTTTGGGTGGTGGGTTAAATTTTTCGGGGCCCACATCAAACAAATATTCTATGGAATAAAAAGGTTGAACCAAAGCACTCAACACCCCAAATGCTTTGCTGCCGGGTTTTGCGGCAGCTCTATCGGCTACTTCTTTTTGAAACATGCCCACAATAAAGGGTACATCGTCTTTCCAATCGAGCAGTTTAAAAAGTATTTGAGAAGAAATATTGTAAGGAAAATTGCCAATTACGGCAAATCGTTCATCAAAAGGTTTTTCAATGTCTAAAAAACTTTGATGGATTATTTTATCGTTTAATACCGGATAGTTTTTTTTCAGGTAGGTAACTTTTTCATCGTCTAACTCTACAGCTTTAAATTGAATATTGGGTATTTTGATTAAATGCTTTGTAAGGGCTCCGGCTCCCGGGCCTACTTCGAGCAGGCTGCTAAATGGCTCCTTCTTTAGTGCATCAATAATATCGAGGATAACGGTTTCGTCTTTCAAAAAATGTTGCCCCAGCGATTTTTTGAGTGTGTACATATCTGTCAAAACTACACAAAAAAGCCTCCGATATTTTTTCCGGAGGCTTAATAATTTTTAGATGGCAATACTTAGAGTTTAGCGGTTTTGCTTCCTTTGCTGCAGCAAGATTTTTTTTCGGCTTTTGCTTCTGTTTTGCAGCAGCTTTTTCCTTTAGCACATTTTTTCTTTTTACCCTTACCGTTTTCACAGGCAAATGCAGCACTTCCCATCAACAAAGCGGCGGTAGCTAATACTAATACTTTTTTCATACTGTTTACTTTTTAATTTTTAGTTCGTAAATATAAACGATTTTATTTTTCAATATTGTGTCATACGCAAATGAACAACTAATCTTTAACATTCATTATGACTTAAATCATATTAAAGGGTAGCAATAACCGTTACTCCACCTTTAACCACCTCATTCAATTGAACATTTACCTTAGTGCCAACGGGCAACAATAAATCAACCCTGCTTCCAAATTTAATAAATCCAAACTCTTCGCTTTGTTTTACTTTTTGGCCAACCTCTAAATAATTACAAATTCGTTTTGCCAAAGCTCCGGCAATTTGTTTAACCAATACTTCTGTATCGCCCTTGCGAATAACAGCACTGTGTCTTTCGTTTTCAGTGGATGATTTGGGATTCCATGCCACCAGGTATTTGCCCTTGTGGTATTGATTATATACCACTTCACCACTTAGTGGATTTCTATTAACATGCACATTGGCAGGGCTCATAAAAATAGAAACCTGCAGGCGTTTGTCTTTAAAATATTCTTCATCAATTGTTTCTTCCATCACTACCACTTTACCATCGGCTGGCGCAATTATTTGAGATTCGTTAATGGTTAATGTACGTGAGGGTATTCTAAAAAAAGATACTATAAATAANNTAACCTTCCCGGTGAATTGTCATTTATAAAAAATTAAGCCGCAAAGTTAATAAAATTGTGTATTGTATTAGCACTCATTCAACAGCATAATATAGTTGCAGCGAACTACAAACATGTTCTTTTAAAAATTACATGATAAATTTTGCATACATCCATACAGCAGGTGCTGCAAACAACAGGGAGTCGAAGCGGTCTAAAAATCCACCATGCCCCGGCATAAAGCTGCCACTGTCTTTAACATCGGCCAGCCTTTTTAGTTTGCTTTCAAACAAATCGCCCAAAGTACCAAATACGGCTGCCAGTGCAGCTATCACAATCCAGTGTTTTAGTTCAATGGTTTTTGCAGCAGGAATCATTTGGCCCAAAAACGCAATTGCCAGCACACAAAGAATGGCTCCGCCTGCAGTGCCTTCCCATGTTTTTTTAGGCGATATTTTACTAAAAGGAGTTTTGCCTATTAGTGAACCCACAATGTATGCCATGGTATCGTTTATCCAAATAGAAAATATAACGGCAATGGGCAACAGCGGCGACCAGGTTTCGGTTACATATTTTTCCGCAATGGCATCCTTTGTAAAAAGTGAGAAACTTGTACCCATATCCACCATCGTTAAAATGGGGAAGATAATGTAAACAGGTCCTAAAAAAAGTAAGTATAATGCAGTGTTGCCGCCAATTTTAAAAATCAATTTTACAAACTCTACCAGGCCACCAATCATTATTACAAACAGCAATGTAAGAAAAGTCCATACATTGGTAAATAAACCTACAAGCATTACTGNNTGTTGATTTACTAATGATTGAAAAGGGTCTTCTTTAGCCAGCAACGTTTTTTCTTTAAGCGCAATGGCCGTTTTGTTTTCTGCCGAATATTTTTCGAGTAATTTAAATAGAAAGAATATTGCTACCAATGCCAATAAACCCAGCCACCATTCTACCTTGGGTTCAATTTCTGCAATATTCAATTTATCTTTTTGGCGGCTTAGCCAAAATAGCTGAGTTACAGCCAGGGCATTGTTTAAAAAATGAGCAATTACATTCACCCAAATGTTGCGGGTTTTGTAAAACATAAAACCCAATACAAAACCCAATATGAGCCTGGTTAAAAAATTATAAATAGAAAAATGAATCAAACTGAAAATAATAGAAGTTATTAGTATAGCCATAAACGGGCTACGCCACCACTTTTCGAAAAGCGTTTGAAGGGCACCTCTAAAAAATATTTCTTCGAAAAGGGCGGGGAAAAAAGCCATTATAAAAATAGCAGCAATGTATTCGCCCCAGCTTTTAAGGTTGCTTAAAACCAATACCTGGTCATTATAGGCGTCTTCCAAACTTTTTGCGGTGGCATTCAACTTTGGAAAATTTGCGATAACAGATTTACTCAAATCGGCAATGGGGCCAGCCATAATATTAGCCAAAAAAATAACTGCAAATCCAATGGCCACTTGCTTCACCCACACATATTTATTAAAGCCCAGCCAAAAATAATTTTTTCCATTTACTACTTTGGAATAAAGAATGGCCGGCACAAACAACATTAAAAATGTACTTAACACCTGCATCATCCGCATCATATTCACATTTTTAGCATCTTTCATTGCCAGGGTCAATGCTTCGGGTAGTTTATCAAAGGGGGTTCCGGCAGGCACCATCATGTACCCCATTACTGCCTGCATAATGGCGGTAATAATAAATCCAGCAATAAAAAAAATAGTGAGCATACCCAAGGCGCCCCATGCGGTAAAGTCTTTGGGAGTTTTGTATGATTGCATAAGCTTACAGTATTATTCGTAAATTTGCCGCTGCAATATACAGTAGATATGCCCAACATTGGCAACATAAGCTTACCGGAATTCCCCCTTTTACTGGCTCCCATGGAAGATGTGAGCGACCCGCCGTTTCGTGCTGTTTGCAAAACCAATGGCGCCGATTTAATGTACAGCGAGTTTATTAGCAGCGAAGGCCTCATTAGAGACGCCATGAAAAGCAAACGCAAACTCGACTTTGAAGAAGAGGAACGACCATTTGGCATTCAAATTTTTGGTGGCGACGAAGAAGCCATGGCCATGAGTGCACGTATATGCGAAACCGTTAACCCCGACCTTGTTGACATCAACTTTGGCTGCCCGGTAAAAAAAGTAGTAAGCAAAGGTGCAGGTGCAGGCGTATTGAAAGATATTGACCTAATGGTTCGGTTAACCGAAGCTGTGGTGAAAAGTACCCAACTTCCCGTAACCGTTAAAACCAGGTTAGGTTGGGACGAAAGCTCAAAAAATATTGAAGAAGTTGCCGAACGATTGCAAGATGTAGGAATAAAAGCATTAGCCATTCATGGTCGCACCCGCTGCCAATTGTACAAAGGTGAAGCCGACTGGACCTTAATTGGTAAAGTGAAAAATAATCCACGCATTAAAATTCCCATTTTTGGTAATGGTGATATTGACAGTGGACAAAAAGCTTATGAATATAAAAACCGATATGGCATTGATGGCATCATGATTGGCAGAGCCGCCATTGGCTATCCCTGGATTTTTAGAGAAATAAAACATTATATACAAACTCAGCAGGTTCTTCCTTCGCCCACACTTGCCGAGCGCATTGAAGTATGCAAAACCCATTTAAAAAAATCGGTAGAATGGAAAGGGCCAAAAGTGGGCATATTTGAAATGCGGAGGCATTATACCAATTACTTAAAAGGCTTGCCGGGTATTAAAGATTTTCGCATGAGGTTGGTAACCCTGCCCGATGAAGCTGCCATCAACGAAGTGCTCAATGAAATAACCGAACATTATAAAGACTACGAATTTGAGCGCAGCCCCATTGAGATTATTGATTATCATCAAAAATGTCCGTTGTAGCATAAATTTCTAAAGTAGTAAATTCGATAAATCCAAAAATAATCGCTCTCGTTATTGATATTTTTTTGAAAGCAAGCAATAGTATTTCAATGATACTTCATTGGCGACGCTCCATTCAGCATTATAATCCTGGGTAGCTAAGGCGGTATTTTTTATTATAATAGAATTTAATCCTTTGCAATATCATGCAAATTAATTTCAAAGTAATTTGATAGTCTGTTAATTGTTGCATCAGCATTAATTTCAAAAACTGTATTAATGGGTGCAAAAAAACCTTCTTCATTTTGATGAATAAACAATGGTTTCACTCCTAAGCGCAGCCATTCTACTTTTACAACATACTCACAAATCCGTTCATCGTAGGCATTTTTAAACAACCCTTTATCAATATCGTTTCCCATATTAACAAACTCCCTGTTATGTAATGTACCCTTATCCTGTAGTCTAAATTGTAAAATAGGATAGCTCTTCTTATAACTTTACCAATTGCCCAATACCCAACTGTACTTTCGTATAAACAAACAATGTCTCCAACACTTAGCTTGCAAATATAAGTAACATCTTTTGGCGTTTGCCCTGCAGATACAAAGCCGTGCAATAGGCAGGCTTTTAAAACCCTCCTGTTTGATTTATCCGGAACAATAGTACCGGCATTTACAAAATAAATTTTCATTTCCAAATATGGTTACTTACTTACAAGCTCCTTCAACCCCTTTACATATTGAGCCGTTTGTGTTTTTGCATTAATTTCTACAAACAAACACAGTGTAGCTTCAATGGCCAATGCCAAGCCCAGTCCTGCCCATAAAAGTTGAGTGGCATCTTTTTTAAAATATAAAAAGAGGGCGATACCAGTTACTAACAACAATACTTCAATCGCAATAAAAGTATTCATGCTTTTCAATGCCTTTTCCCTGGCCGGTAATTCCTTATCCTTTAATTCTGAGGGGTTCATGTCATACGCATACACGGCTGCTTTGCGATGCCCATCCATTTTTGTATAAACATTGTATCCTTGAAACAACTGAAACAAACCGATCAACAAAAATGGAATAGCAGCACCTTTATGCCAGTTTGTTTTCATCACAAAAAAGAAAACAATGGCAGCAAGAACTCCTATTGCACCAATGATGATAAACAGAAGGCCGAGATTTTTCTCTGCCATAAAATATTTTTCGATGCCGGATTTTGTAAACATAAACGAAGTTTAAAAAGGTTAAAAGGAATTTCGGATTTCGGATTTTCGATTTAATTGACCTTACAAATCCGAAATCAATTTCTATTCTTCCACCGCCTCCGTTAACTCTTTGCTCATTGGTTCAATTGCTGCTTCAAAAAAATGGGTAAGATTTCCTGCTTCATCTACTAAGTATTTACAAAAATTCCAGGTGGGTGCTGTATAGTTCCAACCATTTTTTTCTTCATTGGTGAGCCATTGATACACCTCGTGTTGATTGACTGATTTAATTACTGTTGATTTTATTGACAGCGGAAATGTAACTCCAAAATTAATTTTGCAAAACTGCTCAATTGCCTCATCGCTGCCTTTTTCCTGCTCGCCAAAATCGTTGGCCGGAAATCCAATGAGTACAAGCTTATCGCAATATTTATTTTGCAATGCCTGCAATCCTTCGTACTGTGGCGTATAGCCGCAATCGGATGCTGTATTTACCAATAATACTTTTTTCCCTTTTAGATTTGCAAAATCTAATTCCTTCCCATTGTTGAGGGTGGCTTTTAAACTGTAAAAAGATGTTGTTGCCAATTGATTTGATTTTAAAATTTTTCGTTGCTTACCCATCCATACACTTAGTTTACTTAAAACCGGGTAAAGCAGTTGTAACATTTTTTGTCTTGTTGTCATTGATAAACATTGAGCAATAAAAATTTCTTTTTATTACCTGATAATCCATTTGAATAATTTCAATTTTCCTTTAAACGGTGGATATTTTATTGCCGGGTCGAACCAGGTAGGTGTTTTAAGCACCGCTTTTGTATGACTAAAGGTATCAAAACTATATTTGCCATGGTATCTGCCAATACCGCTATTGCCTCTTCCGCCAAAAGGCAGATTATGATTGGTTAAATGCCAGCTTGCATTGTTAATACAGCCACCACCAAATGCTACTTTATCAATCCATTCCTTTTCCTTTTCTGTACTGGATGTAAAAACATAAAAGGCCAATGGATTTTTGTGTGTTGCAATTATATTTAAAGCTTCCTGCTTTGTATCAAAAGAAATGATTGGCAACAGAGGTCCAAAAATTTCTTCCTGCATCATTAAGCTTGTTGCGTCCACATTAGTTATAATTGTTGGCTCAATGTACAGTTTAGTTTTATCATGTTTTCCTCCATAGACTATATGCGCATCACTTAACAAATTCGCTAATCTGTCAAATTGTTTTTCATTTATAATCTTGCCAAAATAATCGCTTGCCAGAGCATCTTTACCAAAAAATTGTTGTAAAGCATCTTTTAATTCAAATATCAATTTTTCTTTTACAGAGCTATGTACTAAAACATAATCGGGTGCCACACACATTTGCCCGGCATTGGAAAACTTGGTCATAGCAATTCGTTTAGCAGCTACTTTTAAGTTTGCATCAGCTTCTACCACACAAGGGCTTTTACCCCCTAGCTCTAAAGTAACCGGCACCAGATTTTCGGCAGCCATTTTATAAATAGATTTACCTACACCGGTACTCCCGGTAAAAAAAACATGGTCAAAAGTAAAGTTGTTCATCATTTGTGGCACCACGGCCGCACCATCGCCTTCGGTAAATAGAATATAGTTGCTATCAAAAGTTTGAGTAATTATTTTTTTTATAACGGCAGCCGTTGCGGGAGCAAATTCCGATGGTTTTACCACTACACAATTTCCTGCTGCCATTGCACCAATTACCGGGTTCATCAACAATTGAAAAGGATAATTCCATGGTGCAATAATTAACACTACACCCAATGGTTCTTTATAAACATAGCTTGAAGATGGTAGGTTAAGCAAGTTTGTAGGTTTTCGCTGAGTAGCCATCCATTCTTTTAAATGTTTTATTTGCATATTTAATTCTGCCAATACCAATCCATTTTCGGTAACCCAACATTCTTCTGCACTTTTCTTAAGGTCGGCATAAAGAGCCGAATAGATTTCGGTTTCATATTTTTCAATGGCCGCTTTTAATTTTTTTAACTGGCCCATCCTAAATGTATAAGATTTGGTAGCCCCGGTTTCAAAAAATTGTCTGCACTGGTTTAGTTGGTCTATAATGGCCATGTATTAAATTTGTTTAAAGTTAATGATAGAAATTTTGTTGAATCAAAGAAGTTGAAACAGTTCTTTAAAATTTCCATTTCCGCTATTAACAAAAATTATGACAGACGAACATTATATGCAATTGGCTTTACAGGAAGCACAAAAAGCATTTGAAAAAGATGAAGTACCTATTGGCGCAATACTGGTAATGCAGGATAAAATTATAGCCCGTGCGCACAACCAGGTAGAGCTACTCAACGATAGTACCGCACATGCCGAAATACTGGCGTTAACCACTGCTTTTAATTTTTTGGGAAGCAAATACCTGCCCGAGGCTTGTCTTTACGTTACCGTAGAGCCATGCCTCATGTGCAGCGGCGCTTTGTACTGGAGCAAAATAGGCCGAATTGTTTTTGGTGCAGCAGACGATAAAAACAGCTACCGCAGATGCACCGGAAAAAACAATCCATTTCATCCAAAAACAATTATTGCCGGAGCTGTACTTGCAAACGAATGTGCTGCATTAATGAAAGCATTTTTTCAAGCTAAAAGATAATGTTCCGATATTGGGAAGATTATATTAAAGCAATGGCATTGCCATTATTAAGCTTTAAATTTGTAACCATTGAAATAGATTTTTTAACCGATAAATTTTAAGACTATGGCATTTTCATTAGCGCCGCTTCCATACGCCGCCGACGCATTAGAACCACATATTGATACACTCACCATGCAAATTCATCATGGCAAGCATCACCAGGCTTATGTAGACAATTTAAATAAAGCCATTGCCGGCTCCGACAATGAAAACAAATCATTAGAAGAACTTGTAAAAAATGCCGGAAGCATTAGCCCGGCTGTTCGCAATAATGGTGGTGGCCATTGGAACCATACTTTCTTTTGGGAAAGCTTAGCACCCAATGCCGGTGCTGCACCTACAGGTACATTAGCCGAAGCTATCAATGGAGCATTTGGTTCTTTTGATGCATTAAAAGAAAAATTTAATGCCGCTGGTACTACCCGCTTTGGAAGTGGTTGGGCATGGTTGATTGTAAAAGATGGTAAGTTAGAAATAAGCTCTACTCCTAACCAGGATAATCCCTTGATGGATGTTGCCGAAGTAAAAGGCACGCCAATTTTAGGAGCCGATGTATGGGAACATGCTTACTATTTAAAATACCAAAACAAACGTGCCGATTACCTGGCAGCGTTTTGGAATGTAGTAAACTGGAAGAAAGTAGAAGAACGTTATAATGCAGCTAAATAATTTAATATTGTATTGAATTCCAATAAAAAAAGCGGCTCCAAAAAGCCGCTTTTTTTATTAATTGCACTTTGAAAATTACACAGCAATTTTTTCAACCTTAAATTTCAAAATACCGGCAGGTACTTTTACCTCTGCTACATCGCCTACTGTTTTTCCCAGCAAGCCTGCACCTATCGGCGACATTACCGAAATTTTACCGGCTTTTAAATCAGCTTCGCTTTCTGAAACTATTTGATAAGTAACGGTTTTTTTAGTTCCTACATTGGTAAGAGTAACTTTCGTTAAAATACTTACACGACTGGTATCAATGCTGTTTTCATCTAATATTCTTGAGTTGGCCAATGCACTTTCCAACGTATTGATGCGGGCTTCCAATAACCCCTGAGCTTCCTTTGCAGCATCGTATTCTGCATTCTCTTTTAGATCGCCCTTTTCTCTTGCTTCGGCAATAGCCGCACTGGCTGCCGGCCTGTCCACGGTTTTTAACACATGTAGATCGGCTTGCATTTTTTCAAATGTTTCTTGCGTTACATAATTTGTTGCTACCATAATCTTTCTTTTAATGTATATAGAAAAAAAATACAACGCCCTAGATTGCCTAAGGCGTTGCATATATTTATACAAATATAGTCCAAATTGTTTAAAAAAGCATCAGGCTCCTATTTTCAATTTTTCTAATATCACTTTACTCATTTTATAAAAGGCCTCGTAACTGTAGCCTGCAATATGCGGCGTAAGCAATACATTGTCCAGGGCATTTAAAAACCTAAGTTGTTCTTGTTCTGCTTCATTGTAGGTTGCCAACTTTTCATTTTCAAGTACATCTAAAGCAGCTCCTGCAATTGCATCATGTTTAAGTGCATTTATCAAGGCATTTGTGTTAACCACTTTTCCCCTGGATGTATTTATAATAAACGGCTTTTGCATTAAAGAAGTAAAAAAAGCATCATTGGCCATGTGAAAAGTTTCTTCTGTAAGCGGCACATGAAAACTAATTACCTGGGCATATCGGCATATTTGTTCAAGGTTGGCCTCCCTTACTTTTTCATTTCCAAAACCTGTTTTGTATTTATCATAAGCCAGTATGGTTACATTAAATGGAGCTAACAGATTGCAAAAGGCATTACCGGTATGGCCATAGCCTATTATTCCTACAGTTTTGCCCGATAACTCAATTCCTCTATTTTCATCTCTTTTCCAAACACCGCTTTTAATTTCATTACTGCTTCTAATAATATGGTTCATTAAATTCAGCAACATTCCCAAAGCATGTTCGGCCACTGCGTTGCAATTTCCTTCGGGGCTGCTATAACAGGCAATACCTTTTTTTGATGCATACTCAATGTCAATCAACTCCAGGCCACTTCCCAGCCTACCTATCCATTGTAGTTTTTCGGCTGCATCAATTATTGGCTTATCTATTTTTAAACGAGTAGTAATTATCAACCCTTCAACATCTGCAATTTTTTCCAGCAACGATTCATAGCTTATTTCAGGTTCATAAAAAACCTGCCATCCATTTTGCTCAAATGTTTGCAGTAGTACTTCATGCACCCTTGCTGTTATCAATACTCTTTTCATAAATAAGCTATCATGCTAATTTCTACATTTACGCCTTTGGGCAAACCTTTTACGGCTACGGTTTCTCTTGCAGGAAAATCAGAAGCAAAATAGCTGCCATAAATTTCATTTACCTGAGCAAAAAGGCTCATATCGCTTAAAAAAATATTGGTTTTTATTACTGCTTCAAATCCGGCACCAGCCTGCTTTAAAATAGCCTGAAGGTTTTTCATTACTAAATTAGTTTCGTTAGCCAGGTTATCGGTTAGCAGTTCTCCACTTACAGGGTCTAAGGCTATTTGACCTGAGATAAATAACATATTGCCTGCTTTTACAGCCTGGCTGTATGGCCCAATGGGAGCCGGTGCCTCGGATGTATTAATAATTTCTTTTGCCATTGTGTTTTAAATTTTTTGAATTGCAAAGATATCTTTTCTCATCTACCTATTTTTGCAAAAACATAAACATGAAATTGGTAGTATTGGCAGAAAAAGAAATTTTTGAAAATTTTAAAACTCATTATGCCAATGCCGAATGCACTTTAGTTAAAACCCCCGCCCAATTTTTGCAACACAGCAATGCAGATGCTTTTTTTGATTTACAAGAAACTGCATTTGCTAATGAACATCCCACAGTAAACAAACCTTTGTTTTTAAATAGTGTAATCAATACTATTTGTTTTAATAAGGATGCCATTAGAATAAACGGTTGGCCGGGCTTTATTGAGAATAATAGTTGGGAAATAAGTGGCCAAATAACTCCCGAAGCAAAAAATGTATTAAACTTCTTAAATAAAAAAATAATTGAATGTGGGAATGAACCGGGCTTTATTTCTGCCAGAATTATTGCTATGATTATTAATGAAGCTTACTTTGCCCTGGAAGAGAAGGTGAGTACAGAAAGCGAAATAGACACTGCAATGAAATTAGGCACTAACTATCCTTATGGACCTTTTGAATGGGCTCATAAAATTGGAATTAAAAATGTATTTGCGCTTTTGAAAAAGTTAGCCGAACAAGATAGCCGTTACCAACCAAGTACCTTGTTACAAAAATCGGCAGAAAACTAATGGCTACAATTTTACATATAGATACCTCCGGCTCAACAGCGGCAATTTGTATTGCCAGCAACGCATCTATTTCTTCTTATAGAATAAACGAAAACAGAAACGACCATGCCGCTTTTTTGCAACCGGCCATCATAGATGTTTTGAAAGAACAAAACATTTCATTCAATCAATTAGATGCTATTGCAGTAAGTATGGGGCCGGGTTCTTATACGGGTTTAAGGGTTGGTCTTTCATCTGCAAAAGGCTTATGTTATGCACTTAATTTACCATTAATTACCATAAATAGTCTGCAAATTATTGCACTTGCCGGAGCTTTAGAACATCATCATCCCAAGGCAATATATGCAGCAATGATTGATGCCAGAAGAATGGAGGTATTTACAGCTATCTACGATTCCAATGCAAAAGAAATAGTTGCACCACAGGCCTTAGTTCTGCAGCCAAACTCCTATGAATCGTACTTAATAGATAAAAAAATAATTTTTTTAGGAGACGGTGCTGAAAAATTTTCACGCATTTGTACGCATAAAAATGCAATATTCCTTAAAAGCTATCAACCACTTCAAGCCTTTGTAAATTTAGCTTTTGAAAACTTTAACACTAATTTTTTTGCGAATTTGGCTTATGCTGAGCCACTGTATGTCAAAGAGTTCTACGATAATAAAAAATAATCCTGCCGATTTTTGCGTTTTTTTTTCGAAGAGTAAAAAACACAAATATTATTTGTGCTGTATATTTGCAGCATAATTTTATTTGTTCAAGCATTTTAAAAAAGGAAAACCTATGTCGGTAGAAACTCTAACAAATGAGCAGGTGATTGCACCTGTAATTGAAAATTCTGACAATCTAAAAATCAACTACCACAACCTAAAAAAAGCGGCGTTGGTTTTAAGAGCACTAAACCACAAGCTTAGGCAACAGATTTTAAATCTGATTGAAACTGAGAAAAAAATTACGGTTACAGAAATTTATGTTCGTTTGCGTTTGGAACAGTCGGTTGCTTCTCAGCACCTTGCTATTTTACGCAGAGCCGGAATTGTAACCACTCAAAGAGATGGTAAATTCATTTATTACACTGTAAACTACAAGCGTATAGATGAAATTAACAGTGTAGTAGATCAGTTAGTGTCTTAATTGCAGAAGTCTTTACTATAAAGCGGATGACCACTCATCCGCTTTTTTATTTTTATCTTTGCAACTTAAATTTTTTGTAAAAATGTTTATAGAACAACTCTATACCAATTGCCTGAGTGAAGCAGCTTATTATATTGAAAGTGATGGAATAGCAGCTATTATAGACCCGCTTAGAGATATTGAAAAATATATTGATTTAGCTAAAGAAAGAAATGCAACCATAAAATATATTTTTGAAACACATTTTCACGCCGATTTTGTAAGTGGGCATATAGACCTGGCCAAAAAAACTGGTGCAACTATAGTGTATGGCCCGCAGGCAAAAACCGCTTACGAGGTTTACAATGCTAAGGATGAAGAAGTTTTTACAATAGGGAAAATATCTATTGCTGTTTTACACACACCCGGCCACACGCTTGAAAGCAGTTGCTATCTTTTAAAAGATGAAAACAATAAAGCACACGCAATTTTCACTGGAGATACTTTGTTTGTGGGCGATGTAGGAAGGCCCGACCTTAGCAGCGGAAATATGAGCAGTGAAGAACTGGCAGCGATTATGTATGATACCATTCAAATTAAAATAATGCCTTTGGCAGATGATATTATTGTATATCCTGCACATGGCCCGGGTAGCAGTTGCGGAAAAAGCCTGGGACCCAACACCTATAGTACCATTGGGGAAGAAAAACAAAGCAATTATGCACTGAAGTCTCAATCGAAAGAAGATTTTATTAAGGCCGTAACCGAAGGATTAAATATGGCTCCTAAATATTTTTCTATAAATGCACAAATAAACCAACAGGGTTATAGTGCTATTGATGAAATAATCAAACAAGGAACCGAAGCTTTATCACTGGAGGATTTTAATCAAAAAGTTAAAGACGGAGCCTTAATTCTTGATACCAGGCATGCTACAATTTTTGCCCAGGGTTTTGTTCCCGGCTCTATTTCAATAGGCCTTGAAGGACGCTTTGCAGAATGGGCAGGAAGCCTATTGCCCTTCGATAAAAATATGGTGTTGGTAACCGAAGAAGGCAAAGAAGAAGAAACCGTTATAAGACTTAGCCGGGTAGGATTCGATAAAATGAAGGGGTACTTAAAAGGCGGGTACAATGCCTGGGTAGATGCCGAACAAAGAACAGATATGATTATAAATGTGGAAGCCGATGAATTGATAATGGATATTCCACATGATGCCAACCTTAAAGTAATTGATGTAAGAAAAGAAACCGAATTTGGAGAAGGCCATCTCGAAAATGCCATCAATTTGCCTTTAGATGAAATGACAGATGTAGCACAACTTGCCCAGTTTGAAGACAATGAGAACCTTTACATTCACTGTGCCGGTGGTTATAGAAGCATCATTGCAGCTTCCTTATTAAAACGCCAGGGAGTTCACAACCTTAGAAATGTAGAAGGTGGATGGGGTAAAATAAAAGACCAGAAAAAAGCTAAAATTGTAAAAGAAGCCAGTGTATTGAACTAAGCTTTTTATATAGAAAAAAATTAACAATTAGATGGTGGCAATACATCATCTACCCAAAGTGGCTCGTACTCCTTTTTATAATCTCTTCGCCATCTTCGGTGAGTCCATAAATAATTGGATGGGTCTTGCCGAATGGTTTCTTCTAAAAAATTACGATACAGCCGGGTAATTTCACCTTCTTGAAAAGCGGAACCATTTTCTGCAATAATGGTTGGTACAAACTTGTAATGCCCTCTTTTAATTTTTACAAATTTTACAAAAACAATGGCCGGGTCGTTTAGCCTTCCTCCTTTATCGGGGCCAGTAACAAAAGCCACCGGCTTGCCAAAAAAATTGAGCCAATATGCCTTCATAACATTTCTTGCGTTTTGATCGGCTATTAAACCCAATGCATATTGTTTCTTAAAGAGTTTATTGGTTTGGTTTTTAAAATCCTGTAAGGGTATTAAAACGGTATTGCCCGTACCTCTTAATTTGCGAAAGAGCCGGTCCACTGCATTATTCTTAATTTTTTTATATACCCCAATCCAGGGAATACTAATTCGATTAGCCACGGCCCAGTTAGCATATTCCCAATTCATTTGATGCCCACTGTGAAACTGAATATTTTTTCCTTTTTCAATTAATTGATTAACCACACTAAAATCCATCATCGCTCTTATATTTATTTCATCTTTTGAGATACTCAACAGCTTTATGGATTCAAGAAAAGTATCAATTAAATTTTTATAAAATTGCTTGGCAATGCCTTTACGCTCCTGTTCTGTTTTTTGGGGAAATGCAATGGCAAGATTGTTCATCACCACTTTTTTTCGATAATTGAAAATGTAATATACCAGCAGGTAAATGCAATCACTTATCCTGTATAAAATAAAAAAGGGAATAAGTGAGAACAGATATAAAAAACCGTACAAAATATAATACATGCCTGCAATTTATGTTATAAAAATAAAGCCATTACAAAATGGTATTCTGCAAAATAATGTTTTGCTGCAGGTAATCGGTGTTGTAATGCAAACCCCTGCTTTCTTTGCGAAGCTCTGCACCTTTCACAATAAGATAGGCTACCGTAATCATATTCCTAAGCTGGCAAAGCTGTGGAGAGAGTTCTGTTTTCTCGTACAATTGTTCTGTTTCTTCATGAAGCAAATCTAACCTTCGGTTGGCCCTTGCCAAACGCTTATTGTTTCTTACAATACCCACATAATCACTCATGGCAAGTTTTAATTCTTTTAAACTTTGGGTAATTAATATCATTTCCGAAGGAGCAGTGGTACCTGCTGCATTCCAATCTGGAATTTTAATTGCATCATTTTTTGAAGTATTGGCTTTTATAGCTTCTACACTATGTTTGAAAGCTCTGTGAGCAAATACCATTGCTTCTAATAATGAGTTACTGGCAAGCCGGTTGGCGCCATGCAGGCCGGTGCTGGCACATTCGCCGGCTGCATATAAATTATTAATTGAAGTTTGTGCCCACTCATTGGTTTTTACACCTCCGCAACTGTAGTGCGCTGCAGGCGAAACCGGAATTAAATCTTTTGAAACATCCACACCAATGCTTAGGCATTTAGCATGAATGTTTGGAAAATGCTCTAAAAATTTTTGTTGGTCCATATGCCTGCAATCGAGATAAACAAACTCGGTACCATTCACCTTCATTTCGTTGTCTATGGCACGGGCCACAATATCCCTTGGAGCCAGGTCTTTTCTGGAATCGTATTTTTCCATAAAGGCTTCGCCATTGGCATTTCGCAAAATAGCGCCATCGCCTCTTACAGCTTCAGTTATTAAAAAAGATTGTCCACGCACACCGGGCTCATACAAAGCAGTTGGATGAAACTGTATGAACTCCATATTTTCAATTCTACCTTTAGCCCGGTAAACCATTGCTACTCCATCGCCGGTTGCTATTGCAGGATTGGTTGTTGTTCGATATACCTGCCCATTGCCACCGGTTGCCAACAAACATACATCGGCTAATATTTTTTCAACCTTGCCATTGCTTAAATTCAAAACATACACACCATAACACTCAATATCGGGAGTTGATTTAGTAACCAAATAACCCAGGTGATGCTGTGTAATAATATCCACTACAAAACAATGACTGATGAGTTCTATATTTTTAGCTTTCTTAATAGCTTCCAGCAAAGCCCTTTCCATTTCTTTGCCGGTAATATCTTTATGATGCAATATTCTAAACTCGCTGTGGCCTCCTTCTTTTCCTAATTTATAATCCCCATCAGGCTCCTTGTCAAATTTAGCACCCCAGCTAATCAATTCATTTATTCTATCCACTCCTTCTTTCACTACAATTTCTACAATTTTTTCATTGCACAATCCGTCGCCCGCAATCAAAGTATCTTCAATATGTTTTTCAAAACTATCCTGTTCCTTGTCCATTACTCCTGCAATACCACCCTGTGCATACTTGGTATTGGTTTCGTCGCTTTGTGTTTTGGTAAGAATGGTAATTTTTTTATCGGGGCAGGCTTCCGCAACTTTTAATGCATACGTTAACCCTGCTATGCCTGATCCAATTACCAAAAAATTTGTTTGCATATTTTGATTCACTGAATAAAAATTATTTTAAAGCATCCCGATAAAAAATTTTCGAGTCATCAGTATTTACTTCATTTTAAATTTTTCGCCTCACTTCTCAATTTTATTTGCCCCAAAATAGTTATGTAATACTTTGGGCAAATGAATACCATCTTCCTTTTGATTATTTTCTAATAAGGCTGCAACTATGCGGGGTAAAGCCAGAGATGACCCGTTTAAAGAATGTACCAATTCTGTTTTCCCTTCCGCATTTTTATAACGGGTTTTCATGCGGTTGGTTTGAAAAGTTTCAAAATTACTTACAGAGCTTACTTCTAACCATTTTTGCTGAGCAGCACTCCACACTTCAAAGTCGTAAGTGAGGGCAGAAGCAAAGCTCATATCGCCACCGCATAAACGCAATTGTCGGTAGGGCAATTCCAAAAACTGAAGTAATCGTTCCACATGGTTCGTCATTTCTTCATGCGTTTCATAACTTTTTGAAGGATGCACCAATTGAACTATTTCAACTTTATCAAACTGGTGTAAGCGATTCAAGCCTCTTACATCGGCACCAAAGCTTCCGGCTTCTCTTCTAAAGCAGGGCGTATAGCCCGTCATTTTTATGGGTAAGTCGTCTTCCTTTATTATTTCGTTGGCATAAATATTTGTAACCGGAACTTCTGCTGTAGGAATTAAGTAAAATCCATCGGCAGTTATATGATACATCTGTCCTTCCTTATCGGGCAATTGACCGGTTCCATAAGCAGTAGCTTCGTTTACCATTAACGGCGGCGTGTATTCGGTATAACCTGCTTCGGTATTATAGTCTAAAAAATATTGAATTAATGCCCGTTGTAATTTTGCACCCTTGCCTTTGTAGATAGGGAAACCACTCCCGGTAATTCTTGCGCCTGTTTCAAAATCTATAATATCATATTCCTTTATTAAATCCCAATGTGGCTTGGCTCCTGCATACAGTTCAGGAATAATGCCTCCTTCCAGCACTACTTCATTTTCCTGTGGCGTTTTGCCCTTGGGTACTGAACTATGAGGAAGGTTTGGTAACAATACAATTAAATCGTTGAATGATTTTTCCATTTCATCCAAAGCTGCTTTGGCGGTAGCCATTTCTTCTTTTTTTGCCGCCACTTCCTGCTTTTTTGTTTCGGCTGCTTCTTTTTCGCCTTTTGCCATTAACAAGCCAATTTCTTTACTGGCAGTATTCATAGATGCCTGTAGCGTTTCGCTGATAGTTTTTTGTTTCCTCAACGATTCATCCAACAGTAGCAATTCATCTACCACCTGTGTGTTTCCAAAGTTTTTCACTGCCAGTTTTTCCTTAACCAGCGCTGCATGTTGCCGTATATAATTAATTTGTAACATAGTAAAAATTGAGTGGCAAAGATAATAAGTTCGGTTAAAGCCGTGCAAGCTTTCAAAACCCGGGCTACCCTTATCTTTGCAAACCATGCAACACATTGAAGAAGATTTACAGGTGCGCTGGCTAAAGTTGCGCATAAAGCTAAAAGAGCATTTCGGCATAAAGCCCGATATGAATGGCGTGCTGCTCCTCATTGGTGTGCAGGAACTTGGCCAGGGGCCACAGGATTTTAGCAAAGAACAAAAGCAAGACCTGATGCATATTGCAGTTTGCACTATTTTAAAAACAAGCGGGTATTATTCTTTTGATGGAATGGATGATGAAGGTTGGCCACATTTTTCGCAACTAAAACCCTTACCCGAACTCCAAACTTTTGAACAGGAAAATTTTTTAAAAGATCATGCCCTTCTATATTTTAATGAGCAGGGTTTTTTAGACTAAAACATACAAAACAAATCTTTACTAATTATGAAAAGTTTATTGCTTACTATTTATATTTCTTTTTTTGCTGTATGCTCCTTTGCACAAACAAAGCAAGCCGGTAAAAAAGCTCCTGCCAAAACCTATAAATCAAGTGCTGCTAAAAAAACAGCGCCGGTAAAAAATATCGTACAATTTAAGGCGCCAAAAATTAATAGCAATCTAATAAAAATTACTACGGATTCTGGCATTATTGTAATTAAGCTTTCCGACTCTACGCCCTTGCACAGAGATAATTTTATAAAGTTGGTAAAAGAGGGCTTTTACGATAGCCTGCTATTTCACAGGGTAATCCCAGGCTTTATGATTCAAGGAGGCGACCCTACAAGTAAGAATGCTGCATTAGGAACTATGCTGGGCAGTGGCGGTGACGACATGGCTCGCATTCCTGCTGAATTTGATACTGCACTCATTCATAAAAAAGGCGCACTTGCTGCTGCCCGTGACGGTAACCCCGAAAAAGCCAGCAGTGCCTGCCAGTTTTATTTGGTAGAAGGAAAAATAGCAACCGATGCAGAACTGGATATGATGGAACAAAGGCAGGGCCGAAAATACAGCCCTCAACAAAGAGCCATTTACAAAACCATTGGCGGCACTCCATTCTTAGACATGAACTATACTGTTTTTGGCGAAGTGGTTAGTGGCCTGGAAATAATTGCAAAAATTGCCAACGCTCCAAGAGACCAAGCCAACAGGCCATTGGGCAATGTGAGAATGAAGATGGAACTGGTTAAGTAAAAAATAAACAATAGCTTTTAAATTCAAAAAAGCAATTTTGAATTTTTACTTTTGAATTTTTACTTGCTTTTTAATTATCTTGCGTCCACAATAAAAACCAACAAAAAATGAGTTTTCCTGCTAATTTAAAATATACCAAAGACCACGAATGGGTTTTGCTCGAAGGTAATGTAGCAACCATTGGTATCACCGCATTTGCACAAGGCGAACTGGGCGATATTGTTTATATTGATATTAGCTCAAAAGGCAAAGCCTTAGCGGCAGAAGAAGTTTTTGGAACCGTAGAAGCAGTAAAAACAGTGAGCGATTTGTACATGCCGGTTAGCGGAACCATTACCGAAGTAAACCCTGCTTTGGATGCTCAACCCGAATTAGTAAACAGCGACCCTTACGGCCAAGGTTGGATGGTGAAAGTTACTGTTGACAATGCAACCGATGTGGCAAAACTTATGGATGCCGCCGCTTATGAAGCGCTGGTAAGCTAATAATAAGATGAAAAATAAAATTCGTTTTTATACCTTTTTGCCAGGCATTGCCTGGTTTTTTATTGTACTGGTTTTAATAGCCATGCCCGGCAGAGATGTGCCCGGAAACAGTTTCCTGGAAAAAATTAATTTCGACAAATTTGTACATGCGGGCATTTTTGGATTGATGGTAATTTTATTTGTTCGCCCCATTGCAATGAGCGAAATTGATGCAACCGAAAAACGAAAGTATTATTTTCAAATAACCATTTTTACAATTTTGTGGGGCCTGGCCACCGAATTTATTCAAAAATACCTGGTAACCGGCCGTGAATTTGACCTTTGGGATTTTGTGGCCGATGCTGTGGGTTGCAGTATTGCGTGCTGGTTTAGTTTAAAATATTTGTTGCATTATAGCTTTAAAAACTAAAAAATCTTTTTTTGCCTCAATTTAGTTTTTTGCCTAACTTGAAAACAAATTGCTACTTATGAAACATTCTCCCCCCCGAAAAAATTCTGTTTTTACATAATTTATTCATTAAACAAAATTGCCAATGGTTAAATAACGAATAGCAGGCAGCGTTTGCATGCTGTACATATTCGTTATGATGGCTTTGGGTTATGCAAAAACTGCCCATCAACTCCTTAAGAAAACATCTTCCTTAACCCGGGAAAAATTTTAAACGTAACTCATCATGAAAAAAAATATTTTTCATCTCTCAATTTTTGGTTTTACTTTTTTAAGTTTTTTGATATTATTTAATGGCTGTAAAAAAATGGATTCCGAAAAGCAGCTTGCTCCTATTAATGAAGATATTCGCAAAAAAGCACAGCGAATGGTGGATGAAAATCCACAGTTGCAGAATGTGACGTACAATTTGAATATTAAAGGAAGCGGATTTTATGCTGATGTAAATGGAAACAAAATTGAACCGGGCAGCAACTCTTATACTTACCAATGTGCCGATGCCGGTGATATTGATTACTATATTTCTCCGGTTTTAGAAACATTAACAAGGGAGCGTTCTTGTTCGCAAGGATTTCGTTTTAAAGCCAAGTGGCGTATATCGGTACCATTACCGCTTTTAGCTACCAACCCAAATACCGGTGCACTTTCAAGAGGACGATTAAGAATAAAAAATACATCGGGAGCTATTCTTTTTCAGCAGGCAAGTATTACTCCGGTTACCATTACCGATTTAGGCGACGACCCAGCAACATTTAATACAAACCGATTGTACAATGTTGAATATACGAG
>DEHT01000099.1:29383-31527 GCA_002352045.1 Chitinophagaceae bacterium UBA2793
CAAATAAAATATGTTGGAACTGGTAGTACAGACATTTGGCGAGACATAAGTCCTCAAAACAATTATAATAACGGAGATTTATTAACTGATGGATATGTATCATATCCTGTAACAGTAAGTGGTACAATAAGCGTTCATGATGTTTATCGAATTCCTAAAAGAGACTTATTTAATGAAACACATGGCAATTATTTAGTCAGGTATTGTAATGTTAAAACAGGCTCCCCTAATTGTTTTGGACCATGGTCTCAAGAATTTGCAACTAACTTCTGATAAATTTTAAATAGTACACATAAGTAATAAATGAAAAAATACATTTGATTTGAGATATTTAAAAAATTTCCTCTTTTTAATTTGTATTTACAATTGTTCTGTGCAACCTTCTATTGCACAGAACAATTGTATAGATAGTAGTTATAAAAAAAATTGGAGAATTAATAACGAATCAGTAAAAATAATAAATCAAATAAAAACAAATGACAATGGCTCACTTGCTTATCTAGAAAAAGCAAATTTTTCCGGCTCCGCTAACTTAAGAGGAGTTGCCAAATTTTCATCGGAGGGCAATATAGAATGGAATTTATTTTTTAGTAGCCCCGTCAGTAATTCCCAATTTTCGATAGCTCAAATATTACAGTTGAGTTCAGGCGAATACGTTTTGGCTGGTTTCATTTTAACAAATACATATCGTGCCTGCTTATTAAAGTTATCTGCTAGTGGAAGTATTATTTGGCAAAAACAATATAAAAATGCATATCTGTCATCTATGGACGAAATAATTAATATAAACGCACTAATTGAAGGAAGAAATGGTGACTTTCTAATTAATATAGGATATTCAAACCCCAATTACGGTTCGGGTAATTTCACATTGTTTAATGCTATGGGGAATGTTCTTTGGAGCAATACATACTGGGGGAACTTAAACTTTGCTGCCGAAGCTGTTACATTTGACCAACGTAATAACAAATTGAATATTTGGGGAGAAGTATCACTAAACTCAGGGGAAAATTGCTTGCTTACCAATAAAACAAAATTTTTATCCTTATTTGAATTGGATTATTTCAATGGGAACCTTACCAATCAACGAAATTATTGTGCAACAAACAATAGCAGAGATTTATATCTGGAATTTATTGGTCATCCATTTCAAAAAAACTTAATAGCTTTCCCTTTAAAAAATGGTAAAACAATTCTTATAAATCAGTTTAGGAGAACTAGCAAGTATTTATGCTTAATGTTATTTGATGAATCAAAAAATTTTATAAAAGCTTCTTATTTTACTTTAGAAAACTCACCATCTTTACCCGTTCACAGTCTACCCTATTTTGAGTGTACAATTAATGAATTTTCTGGGGATATATTATTTAGCACCCGAATTTTTAATTCATTTACAAATATTGATTATGGGTATAGTTTTATTACTTTATTGAACAACAACCTGGATAAAACGAAACAGTTATATCTACAAAATAACACTTCGGATTTATTTACGGTTGGTCCCTTATATTTACAAAACAGGGCTATTAATTTTGTAATAAATTCAAAATATTCAATCAACCCCCACCTATTTCAACTTAACTATTCACATACATTACCCAATGCATTATCTGAAGCATTTTGCGAAACAAGAGATACTACATTTGGTAGTTTTGAAACATATAATTTAGTAGACAATCCTTACACAATTAGTTTTGACAGTATTTATAGGAATGTTTATCAATTTGATGGCACTCCGGGTTTTACAATTTCGTCCGCAAATTTTACATCATCCACAACCTGCATCAAATACAGCATCTGCGACAGCCTCACCCTTCAAGGCTCACAAACCGCCTGTTCGCTTACAGACACATTTACTTATACGGCCTATAAAAACCCTCAATGCTTAAAAAATATTGAATGGAGTACTGACACTTCATTTGTAGAAATATTACAAACCAATAAAGACAGCTTACAAGTTCGTTTTAAAAAAACCGGCAGCACTACCATTTATGCTTCGCTGGCCGGCTGTATTTTAAAAGACTCCATCCAGGTAAGTATTTCAAATCCAAAAACAAGAATTGATATTTTATCAGACAGTTTAATTTGCCCTGGAGAAAATAAAGTTTTAAAAGCAACGAATGGTTTTGCTAATTATGAATGGA